>JAQGLQ010000453.1 GCA_028292785.1 Noviherbaspirillum sp.
CATGGAAGATGGGCGGATTCGCCACTTTCCTTATACGGCACAACCAGGCTGGCATACAGGCGACCGCATACGCGTGATAGATGGCAAACTGGTCGGCCGTGGCTGAGAATGCGTGGGTGAAACGCGCGGATGCAAACCGAACCGATGCCAGGCAATCGCAATTGCATCGGCCTGACATGTTGAATAGCGCCTCACGGGCCGGCACGGCCTCGTCCATACATTACGCTGCGGATGAGCCGATGGAACGCGGCGCGAATGCGCATGAAACCGACTTGCAGCATTTTCAGCTCCAGCAGGCGCATATCGATATCGAATCCAGCCTGGCGCGTTACGCCGATCTTTATGACTTTGCGCCGGTTGGATATTTCACGCTCGATCGCCAAGGTACGATCTGCGAAGCAAATCTGACGGGCGCAAGCCTGCTCGGTACCATGCGTTCCGAACTGATCGGAAAGCATCTGTGGCATTTCATCGCGCCAGCGGCGCGAACCGCATTTAATTCCTTCCTCCGAAAGGTCTTTCAGGGGCGGGCAAAGGAAACCCGCGACGTCTCATTTCTGAACGCGGATCAGCAGCCGCTGTATGCGCATATCGAAGCCACCGCGGACGAGACTGGTAATACCTGTCGCCTGGTGATGCTCGACATCAATGAGCGCAGACATGCCGAGCTCGCTTTGATCGAAAGCGAAGAACGTTTCCGGGTGATGGCCGATTCGGCTCCCGTCCTGATATGGATTACCACCGCGGATAACTGCTACAGCTGGTTCAACAGGGTATGGTTGGACTTTACCGGCCGTCCGCTCGACCTGGAAACAGGCAGCGGCTGGATGGATGGCGTTCACCCCGAAGACAAGCAAAAATGCCTTGAAGTCCATCGCAGCGCATTCAAGGCGCGTCGGCCTTTCAGCACCGAATATCGCTTGCGGCACAGCAACGGCAATTATCGCCATGTACTGGCCAACGGTGTCCCGCGCTTTTCCCCGCAAGGCGAGTTCGTGGGCTTTATCGGAAGCTGCACCGATATTTCAGACCGCAAGAAGACCGAAGAAGCACTGCAGCATTCACGCCAGATGCTACGGCACCTGGTGTCCTACCAGGAACGCGTTCGTGAGGACGAACGCAAGCGCATTGCGCGCGAACTCCATGACGAACTCGGCCAGAATCTGCTGGCCTTGCGGCTCGATGTTTCAATGCTCCACGTGCGCACCGAAACCAGTCATCCGCGCTTGAACCGGAGAGTGACCGCGGCCCTGGAACAGATTGACGCAACGATGAGGGCTGTTCGGTCGACCATCAATAATCTGAGGCCGACCGTACTGGATCTCGGATTGAACGCCGCCATCGAATGGCAGGTTCAGGATTTCCGGCGCCGCAGCGGAATTGTGTGTGATCTATCGATGGATGAGCATGACTTCGAACTGGACGACGAACGCGCCACCGCCCTGTTCCGTATCCTGCAAGAGTCGCTGACGAATGTAATCCGTCACGCACAGGCAAGCCATGTTCGCGTCGAGCTGCGCAAGAATGCCAGCTCGATTCTGATGAAGGTTGCCGATAATGGCATCGGCCTTTATCCGGACTGCCGAAGAAAGGTGAATTCATTCGGGCTGGTCGGCATCGAAGAGCGCATCAGCGCGCTCGGAGGGGAACTTGTCATCGACAGCAATCATGAAATCGGGACGGCACTTCTGATTTCGATTCCATTGCCAATGGCCGGCACGAATCCGGATTCGTGACCCGCGCCCGCTTCAGCTTGCTCTATCTCGCTTCGTCGATCCAGGCCATCTGAATGGCTTCGAGAATCTTTTCACCCGACCTGCTCGGATCGTCGTCAAATTCCTGGAGTTCGCAGACCCATTTATGCAGATCGGTGAAACGCACGGTCAGCGGATCGACGTCCGGAAATTTTTCGTGCAGTTCCTCTGCGATGCGAATGGTTTCGGTCCACTTCATGATCGGTTCCTTGTTTCTGCGTGCTTACCTTAAGAACCCTGCTGCGAAGCAGGAGGCTTCCCGGAATGTCAGTGATTCTCGCTGACCTGGTTGATCGTGTATTTGGGAATCTCGATGACGAGGTCCTCCGAATCAACCACCGATTGGCAAGACAGCCGCGAGGTCGCTTCCAGTCCCCAGGCCTTGTCGAGCAAATCTTCTTCTTTTTCCTCAGGCTCGTTGAGCGACTGATAGCCTTCCCGGATCACTACATGACAGGTAGTGCAAGCGCAGGATTTCTCGCAGGCGTGCTCGATGTCGATATCGTTTTCCAACAGCGCATCGCAGATCGTCTTGCCCTTCCGAACTTTAATGACAGCGCCTTCGGGGCAGAGTGTGGGATGGGGCAGTACAACAATTTCGGGCACTTTATCAACCTCTAAAATAATTGGTTTCTCAGGTCAGTTCGTCGAGCCTCTTGCCTGCGAGCGCAGTGCGCACGCTTCGATCCATGCGGCGGGCGGCGAATTCTTCCGTGCCGTTCGCCAGCGCAGAGATCGCGGCCTTGATCGCATCATGATCGTCGCCCTGCACCTTCTGGCGCACCACGTCCATCAGCGCAAGGACTTCCGCGCGTTCGGTTTCGGACAAAAGGCTTCCATCGGCATCCAGCGCGGATTGCGTGGCGAGCAAGATGCGTTCCGCTTCGACCTGCTCCTCGCGCAATGCGCGTGACTTCATATCCTGATCGGCCGAAGCGAATGAATCCTGCAGCATGGCGGTGATCTCGTCGTCACCCAGACCATAGGAAGGCTTGACGACGATAGAGGCTTCCGCACCCGAGTGGGTCTCGCGGGCGGATACTGAAAGCAGGCCGTCGGCATCGACCTGATAAGTAACGCGAATACGCGCCGCGCCGGCCGCCATGGGCGGGATGCCGCGCAATTCGAAGCGCGCGAGCGAACGGCAATCGGAGACCAGTTCGCGCTCCCCTTGCACGACATGTACCGCCAGCGCGGTCTGGCCGTCCTTGAAGGTGGTGAACTCCTGCGCCCGCGCACACGGGATGGTCGAGTTGCGCGGGATGACTTTTTCGACTAGTCCGCCCATGGTTTCGATACCCAGAGACAGCGGAATCACGTCGAGCAAAAGCCAGTCATCGCCAGCGGCGCGATTTCCGGCGAGCAGATTGGCCTGGATCGCCGCTCCCAGCGCCACCACCTTGTCCGGGTCGATGTTCGCCAGCGGGATCGTCTTGAAAAAATCACCTACCGCTTTGCGGATATGAGGCATGCGTGTCGCGCCGCCGACCAGCACCACGCCATCGATGTCATCGACCGACAGGTCCGCATCGCGCAGCGCCTTGCGGGTCGGATTGATGGTCTTGGCCACCAGATGCTGCGTGATTTCGGTGAAGGTTGCCGCGCTCAGTCTGACATGTACTTCTTCGCCGCTGTTCAACATCGCATCGATATGGGTTTCAGCCTGCGACGACAGCAGTTCCTTGGCTTCCCGCGATTTGACCATCAATATGCGCGTGTCCTCGTCGGACAAGGGCGCAAGATGGGTTTCTTCGATGATCCAGCACAGGATGCGGTGATCGAAATCATCGCCGCCCAACGCGGAATCGCCGCCAGTTGCAAGCACTTCGAATACGCCCTTGGTGAGCTTCAGGATCGAGATGTCGAAGGTGCCGCCGCCCAGGTCGTACACGGCGTAAATGCCTTCGGAACCGGTATCGAGCCCGTAGGCGATTGCCGCCGCGGTCGGTTCATTCAACAGGCGCAGCACGTTCAGACCGGCAAGGCGAGCGGCATCCTTGGT
>JAQGLQ010000459.1 GCA_028292785.1 Noviherbaspirillum sp.
CATACATCTCGCCCTTCCATTGCGACGCATCGGCGATGCTGCGCGCGAAATGAGGATGCTCGAATACGGCGCGCATTTCTATCGGTCCGGAAAGCGCCGGCGGCGGCGTAGCCGTCAGCGCGACGCGATGTTCCCGCCAGTGATTCTGCAAGAGGAAGCTGACATCGTTCAACGCCAGTTCCGAAGCGCCGCGTTTCATGTCCCTCCAGCTTATGCGGCCATCGCGGATCGCGATCCGCCGCTGGGACAATATCCATTCGAGGCCTTTGCCCTGGCCTCCCTTCTGCGTGTCGACCGGAATGCCGGCGACAAAGATCCGGCCGTCGGCGTCGCGCACGATATCCATGTCCGGCCGGATGATCTCCAGCGTTTCGAGGCGCAGGTCGCCGACCATGAGCGACCACCAGGACACGGTGGCGGAGACTTCCGGCAAGCTCAGTGCTTCATTGCCGGATTTGTCATGGATGGTCACCTTGCCAAGCGACAGATGGGGCTGCAATCCATCCCAGGATGCGTTGATGGTCGCAATGGCGACCTTGTTGCCAAGGACGCGCGTCGCCAGCTTCTCCACGCTTCCCTTGTAGTTGTCGATGTTCGGCAGAACGACATAGCGCAGCCCGAGGAACAGGATGCAAAAAATGAAATAGGCCAGCAACAGCAGCCTGAACAGGTTGCCGAAGATGCGGCAGGTGACGCTATTGACGGTGCCGCAGACTTGCCGGGCCGCCGTCCGGTACGAAGCGATGCGTGTCGGCCGAGGCGCAGTGTATTGGTCGTTGGACATCAATCAGGAAGGCAAGTAAACGTACCCGGCGTACAATGGATTTATATTTATGCGAGTGCGTGCGAACGGTTCGTCCGCAAAGACAGCACAGCTTACAACTTATTGGCGTTGGCAATTGGCAGCGTCGGACCGATGCAGGCCATACCGAGAATTTCCCGACAACTTACCATTCCTCCCACGTTCGTGATTCCATCCCTTTTGACCAGCATTGATGCCTCGCGGTTCTATTCCCGCTGGGTAAATGCAGAGCCCGGTCGTACCGAGGCAGTGAAGAACCTCGCCGAATTATCTATTAGCCCGGCGATTTTTGCTCAGCTTTTACAAAACGAAACAGCGGCCGGTTATCCGCTGCCGCGTGCCATGCGCCGCGTCCGCAACCTCGTCGTCGCTGCCCTGATCGAGCGCGATCTCGGCGGCCGCGCCGAGCTCGCCGAGGTGCTGGAAACGATCAGCGCCTTCGCCGATTTCGCCATCCGGACCCACCTCGCCGCGCTGGCGATGGAACTGGCCGCGATTCATGGCGCGCCGACCGGAGAAGAATCCGGAGCGTCGCAGGAAATGATCGTGCTGGGCATGGGTAAGCTGGGCGGCAGCGAACTGAATGTTTCGTCCGATATCGACCTGATCTTCGTCTATCCGGAGCATGGTGAAACGCAGGGAACGCCGCCCGGCCAGAGAACGCTGTCCAACCATGAATTTTTCACCATTCTCGGCAAGAAGCTGATCGGCGCCTTGTCGGAAATCACCGAAGACGGCTTTACATTCCGCGTCGACATGGCGCTGCGACCGAACGGCGCTTCGGGACCGCTTGCGGCCAGCTTCGGCATGGTCGAGGAATACCTGATCGTCCAGGGCCGCGAATGGGAACGCTATGCCTGGGTCAAGGCACGTGCTATCACTGGCCGCGCGGACGAAATCGCCGCGCTGGAGCAGATCGTCCGGCCCTTCATTTACCGGCGCTATCTGGATTTCGGCGCCATCGAAGCGATGCGCAACATGCATGCGCAGATCCGCGCCGAGGTTGCGCGGCAGGAAGCCCGGCATCCCGACCGCAGTCACAACGTCAAGCTCGGACGCGGCGGCATCCGGGAAATCGAATTCCTGGCCCAGGTATTCCAGCTCATTCGCGGCGGCCGCGACCCCGACCTGCGCGACCGCTCGACCCGCCGCACTCTCGACATCCTGGCCGAGAAGAATCTGCTTACTCCTCAGGAAGTGGGACAACTGCAGCAAGCTTATGCATTTTTGCGTAATCTGGAACATCGGCTTCAGTATGTGGACGATGCTCAGACTCAGGTGCTGCCGGCCAATCCCGAAGACCGGTTGCGCGTCGCCAGGATGATGGGCTTCGACGATACCGAAGCGCTGATGGCGGAACTGGCCAACCAGCGCGCCCTTGTAGCGACCCAGTTCGACGCCATCTTCAGCGAGAAGAGCAATGGTTCGGCATCCGATCCCGCCATGAAGACACCCTCGCAAGAACATGCCGCGCTGTGCAATACCGACAGCGGCGCGACCGTCGAAGCGCGACTCGCGGCCCTTGGCTTCGACGATGTTCCCGCGGCGGCAAGGCGCCTGCTGGCGACCTGGCAATCGCCGCGCCTGCAATCGCTGCCGGAGAGCAGCCTTGGCAAGCTGAATGCGCTGATCAACCAGGCGCTGCCCATCATTGCGCGAATCGCCGAAGCGCGTACTGCGACGCTGGGCCGCCTGCTCGATTTTTTCGAGGCGATCGCGCGCCGCGCTGCCTATCTCGCGCTGATCACGGAATTCCCCCATACGCTGGAACGCGTCATCCGCATGATGAGCGCCAGCGACTGGGCGGCGAAGTATCTCACCCTGCATCCGGTCCTGCTCGACGAACTGCTGGAAGACCGGACCTTGCGCGCGGCTCCCGACTGGCAGGCTTTCGCGCATGAGTGCCAGCGCCAACTCGACGCCAGCCCGGGCGATACCGAACACCAGATGAATGTGCTGCGCGAAATGCACCATGCGCAGGTGTTCCGGCTGCTCGCCCAGGATCTGGAGGGCGATCTGACGGTTGAAAAACTGGCGGACCACCTGTCCGCGCTGGCCGACATCCTGGTAGGCGCGACCCTGCAGGCGGCCTGGCAGACGGTACCGAACCGGCATCGCGAGATTCCGCTGTTCGCCGTCATCGCTTACGGAAAACTCGGCGGCAAGGAACTGGGCTACGTCTCCGACCTGGATGTCGTATTTCTTTACGACGACGATCATCCGGATGCGCCCATGCTCTATGCCAAGCTGGCGCAGCGTTTCATCACGTGGATGACCAGCCATACGCCGGCCGGAACCCTGTTCGATGTGGATATTGCATTACGTCCCGACGGCGCCAGCGGCTTGATGGTATCGAGCATCGGCTCCTTCGAAAAATACCAGAGCACATCCGCCTGGGTCTGGGAGCACCAGGCGCTGACGCGCGCCCGCTTCTGCGCCGGCGACGTGGAGATTGGCGCGCGATTCGAAGCGATCCGCGAGAAGGTGCTGCGGCAGACGCGCGACGAAACCCGCCTGAAGCAGGAAGTCGTGTCGATGCGCAAAAAGCTGCATGACGCCCATCCCAACCGCTCGCATCAGTTCGATCTCAAGCATGACACCGGCGGCATGATCGATATCGAGTTCATCGTGCAATACCTGGTGCTGCGCCATGCGGCCGAGTATCCGCAGCTGACCGCCGACATCGGCAATATCGCGTTGCTCAAGCTGTGCGGCGAACTGGGACTGATCGACGCGGAACTGGGGCAAGAGGTGGCGAACGCCTATCGCCTGTTCCGCAAGCTTCAGCACAAGATACGCTTGCAGGGCCAGGATCGCGCACGGGTCGATGCCGCGCGCGTGACGAAAGAGATCGATGCGGTGAAGCTGCTGTGGGGTAAATGCTGTACTTGAGAAAAAATTGGCGATGCATGCAAAAACGCCCCGGAATCGGGGCGTTTTCCATTCTGCTGCGCTGCTAAGAATTCCTCCGCTTATTTCGCGGCCATCAGCGCCATCGTGGTATCGAGCATGCGGTTGGAGAAACCCCACTCGTTATCGTACCAGGACGATACCTTCACCAGGCGGCCCGAAACCTTGGTCAGCGTCGCATCGAAGTTGCTCGATGCGGGGTTGTGGTTGAAGTCGACCGATACCAGCTGCTCGGTCTGATAGGTCAGGATGCCTTTCAGCGCGCCTTCGGAAGCTGCCTGCTTCATGATCGCGTTGACTTCATCGACCGTGGTGTCGCGCGCGGCGACGAAGGACAGGTCGACGATCGAGACGTTGATGGTCGGAACGCGGATCGCGAAGCCGTCGAGCTTGCCGTTCAGTTCCGGCAGTACCAGGCCGACAGCGGC
>JAQGLQ010000495.1 GCA_028292785.1 Noviherbaspirillum sp.
ATGGAACTTTTGATTACGAAAACTTTCTATCCAAGCGTGTTCGTGTAATTTTGACATGACTCTTTATAAGCGATTTGCTTATCCACTTCAGGACTTAGGAGAACCTTATGATTAAATGGATGATCCCCTTGGCATGTGCTCTGACGCTCTCCGCTTGCGGTTCGATGGACAGCGGCATGAGATCCAGTTCTTCCACAGGCAGCTCGACGGGCGCAGCTTCATCGAGAAGCTCGAGCGATATGTCGGGCAGTTCCGCTTCCCCAAGCACCGGATCGTCCATGGGCTCGGGCGCCACAGCTCCTGGCGCCAGCTCGGCAAGCTCCGGCAGGACAGTAGGCACCACTCCTTCGGGCGGCACGGCAACAGGAACTCCGGGTTCTCCGGCGCGTTAAGCAATCCTGTCGTTGCCGCGCAAGCGATACCGCATCAAGCAGGTATCGCTTGCGCGGCATTTTCTTTTTTCAGACTGAAGCTTCCTCCCCTATTCCTCTCCGAACTCATGACGCCTGGCGCACATACACGCGCCGATGACAAAAGAACAAGCGTTCTATAAATGCGAACTTGGGACTAGAATCCAAATATTGAACCCAGGAAATCATCATGTCAGCCCCCGTCAATCTGCTTAAACAAAAACTCTTGCGCCGGGATTTCATCACTGGCTGCTGGCTGTCTCTCGCAAGCACGCCGGTCGCCGAAGCGCTGGCACATTGTGGATTCGACTGGCTCATGATCGATGGCGAACACGGACCGAACGATACACAAAACGTGTTTTCGCAATTGCAGGCGATCGATGCGGCGCGGGCCCATGGCTCCGGCACGCAAGCCGTGGTGCGCGTGACATCGAAGGATGCATCGCTGGTCAAGCGCATGATGGATTGCGGCGCGCAGACCATCATGTTTCCCGATATCGAGACACGCGAAGATGCGCTGCATGCGGTGGCTTCCACCCGCTATCCGCAAAACGATAACGGCGGCATACGGGGCATCTCGAATGTGGTCCGTGCCGGCACCTATGGCCTCGACCGCACCTACATCTCCACGGCGAATGCGCAGGCAAGCGTCATCCTGCAGGTCGAGTCGCCGCGGGGCTTCGCCAACATCGATGCGATCGCCTCCACCGAAGGCGTCGATTGCATCTTCATCGGCACCGCCGATTTCGCCGCCAGCATGGGGCATCTCGCGAACTCCACGCATAGCGACGTGCAAAGCGCGATCGCATACATCACGGCGGTGTGCGCACAGCATGGCAAGTCGGTCGGCATCTATGCGCCCGATGCGGACGTCGCCAAGCGCTATCGCGACCTGGGCATCAACTTCATTTCACTGCATGCGGACGTGGTCTGGCTCACGCGCGGAGCCACCGGTGTCCTTGCTGCAATGAAATGAACTGATCCCCCACTGCATCGCCTGCGCGCGGGCTACGCGTCCCCCCGCTTTGCGCTACACTCGTTTGTCGGCCCGTATCAAATCAATCGAAACCAATAATGATGACGCCTACCGCCTCGCGTGACTCACAGCTGAAAACCGTACTCATCGCAACCGGTGTTGTGCTCACGATAGGATTGGGCGTGCGTCACGGTCTCGGGTTCTGGATGCAGCCGATTTCGCAGACACATGGCTGGACGCGCGAAACATTTTCGATGGCGATGGCATTGCAGAATCTCATGTGGGGGCTGTTCGGTCCGTTCGCCGGAATGGCGGCGGATCGCTACGGCACGGCGCGCGTCGTCATAGCAGGCGCCGTCTTTTATGCCGCGGGCCTGGCATGGCTTGCGGTCATCACCGAACCAACCTTGTTTGTGACCGGCGCGGGCATATTGCTGGGTGCCGCCATGGCATGTACATCCTTCGGCGCGATAAGCGGCATCATCGGCCGTACCGCGCCCGAGGCCAAGCGTTCATGGGCGTTCGGCATTTCATCGGCCGCCGGCTCGTTCGGCCAATTCCTGATGATGCCCGTCGATCAGTATCTGATTTCCACCACCGGTTGGCAGAACGCCTTCTTCATTCTTGCGGCTCTGATCCTGGTGACCATGATCCCGATGTCCTATGGCTTGCGCGAGAACCCGGCCCAGGCATCAAGCGGTCCGCAGCAAAGCATCAGGGAAGCGATCAGGGAAGCCTTCGCGCACCGCCCCTTCCTGCTGCTGGTCGGCGGATATTTCGTATGCGGATTCCAGATCGTCTTCATCGGCGCCCACTTGCCGGCCTATCTGAAGGACAAGGGCATCATGGATCCGGGCGTAGCGGTCATGGCGCTGGCGCTGATCGGTCTGTTCAATATCTTCGGCTCCTACTATGCAGGCAAGCTCGGCGGGATGTTCCCCAAGCGTTACCTGCTGTCGTCGGTATATCTCAGCCGCGCCATCATCATCGCGCTGTTCCTGCTGGCGCCCTTGTCGACCTTGTCGGTATATATCTTTTCCGCTGCCATGGGACTGTTATGGCTGTCGACCGTGCCCCTGACGAATGGCATGCTGGCCGGAATATTCGGCGTGAAGTATCTGTCGATGCTGTCGGGTTTCGTGTTCTTCTCGCATCAGCTCGGCAGCTTCCTCGGAGTATGGCTGGGCGGCTACCTGTTCACCAAGCAGGGCAACTACAACACCGTGTGGGGGATCACGATCGCACTGGGCGTGTTCGCCGCGCTGATCAATCTGCCCATCGATGAAAAGGCGATCGCGCGGCGTCAGCCAGCCGTCGCGTGATCCGATGAATGCCATGCGCCCGCGACTCAAACGCTTCCTGCTCGGCGCCGCGTTCGGCGCGCTGCTTGCGTTCGTTTTCATCAGTTATCTGCGCCCCGATTTCGTCCTCGATCTCGCCAACCGTATCGTCCTCTGCCTCTAGAGCAGATTGCCGCGCCCGCCGGGTGACTGTACGCCCCCGGCCCCATATAATCCCTACCTTGATATGCCGGCTCGTCGCCGCACCGGAATCATCACTCCAGAGAAGAACATGAAGGAATTTTCCGAAGATATTTATACCGAGCCGCAGGCGGACGCCAACACGCTGAATAATCTCGGTCCCCTCAAAGGCATGGCGGGCGTATGGGAAGGCACGCGCGGCCTCGACGTCAAGCCGAAGGCGGAGGGCCCGAAGAAGCAGGCTTTCGTCGAGCGGATCGAGCTGCAGCCTATCGATCCGCAAACCAACGGACCGCAATTGTTCTATGGCCTGCGGTATCACATGCACGTGGTCAAGCCGGGCGAGACCAAAACTTACCACGACCAGGTCGGCTACTGGTTGTGGGAGCCGGCGACAGGCACCATCATTCAGACGCTCACCATTCCGCGCGGCCAGACCGCCATGGCGTCGGGCACCGCGACCGCGGATGCGAAAAGCTTCGAACTGGTGGCGACGCAGGGCGCGGACGACTTCGGCATCTGCTCGAATCCATTTCTCCTGCATGCATTCAAGACGGTCGAGTACCGCATCAAGGTAACGATCAACGACAACGGCACATGGTCTTACGAGATGGACACGGTGATGCTGATCCGCGGCCAGGATGAGCCGTTTCACCATGTCGACCGCAATACCCTGACCAGGGTCGCCGAGCCTGCGCCGAATCCGATAGCACGTGGATAAACAGGGCATGGACATCACACTCACCGAGCTGGAACAGGCGATCAATCACTGGCGCTCGCTGCGGCCCTCCACCGGCGAGGAACGCGCGCTGTCGTCCGAAGTCAATGAGCTCGCCACGGTCTATGCGACGATGATTTTCGACCGGCGCACGTCCATCCCGCTCGATGCGCTCGAAGCGGCTCCACGTCAGCTCATCGAATCGTGGCGTAACGAGCGCCGCTAGATTGCTGATGCGCCATGCCTGTCGGAATGGAGGCAAGCCCCGTGGAGAAAAAGGCATTTGATATTGGCACGGCGCTCAGGCGCATCCGGACCGCCGTCCGTCCATGGCCGAAAGCGGCGCTTTTTCAGTTGGCCGAGGAAGGCTTCACATCCACTTTCGAGCAGCTGGTGGCATGTATCATTTCAATCCGCACCTATGACGAAGTGACATTGCCCGTGTCGCGCAAGCTGTTCGATCGCGCGCGCACGCCGGCCGGAATCGCCAAGCTCACCTGGGAGGAACTGGATGCATTGATCAGTCCGAGCACCTTCCATGAGCGCAAGGCAAATCAGATCCTTGCCATCGCGCGCCGCGTGTTGGATGAATTCGATGGAGTGCTTCCATGCGAGCGTGAAGTGCTGCTCTCGTTTGACGGAGTCGGCCCCAAGTGTGCGAATCTGGTCCTGGGCATTGCCTGCGGAGCGCCGTTTATCAGTGTGGATATTCATGTCCATCGCGTGACCACGCGTTGGGGTTATGTCCACGCTTCCACGCCGGAAAAAACCTTGCTGGCGCTTGAAGCCGCGCTGCCCCGCCGCTACTGGATCGAGATCAATCGATTGCTCGTCCCCTTTGGCAAACACATCTGCACCGGCAATCTTCCGCATTGCTCGACCTGCCCGGTGCTGGACATGTGTCAGCAGGTCGGCGTGAAGGCACATCGCTAGGCCAGATGGCGGGCCTGCCTCTGCGGCAATATGGGCGCGGCCTTGCCGGGGGCCTTGGCCCCTGCGGACCGGCCGGCATGATCGTCCTGCATCGCAGCCTGCGCCAACTCTGCATCGGCGCCGGTTTCGCGCAGCCATTCCATGACCAGCGCCGCCAGGCGATCCAGCGCGATCCGGTGCGTCGCGTCGGTCTTCGTGTACAGCCAGTCGGACAAGGCCATGAAGCGTGCAAAGGGAGAGTCCGCGACGATCAATGGCAGGGTGCGGGCGAAGCGGCCCGAATTCGCGACCAGGTCCCAGTAGCGCGCGAAGCGCACCAGCCGCTGCATCGTGGTGAAATCGATGCGGTCGGTCGCCAGTATCGTGTAGGGTGGATGCGGATCGAACACCATCCGGTAGGCGTCGGTATGACGGATGATCGGCGTGCCGCGCAGCCGCTTCAGTATGCCGAACTGGATCTCGTGCGGCCTGAGCGCATACAGCTTGTCGAAACCGCGCGCGAAGCTCTCCATGTCTTCCCCCGGCAGGCCGGCGATCAGATCGACGTGCAGATGCGCATTGGAGTGTTCGCACAGCCAGCGGATGTTGTCGGCCGCCTTTTCATTGTTCTGCCGGCGGCTGACCAG
>JAQGLQ010000523.1 GCA_028292785.1 Noviherbaspirillum sp.
GGAGCAGGGCGCAGCCTTGCGCGTCCCAATACTCTTGCAGCTTGAGAATGACTTGTTGAAATGTGAGCATCTTCTTGTGCCCGTCCGCAGGAAAGGCGGAATGTCGGGTTTAGTGAGGGAAATAGCCTAAACCGTAGATTTTAGCGGTTTTTGCCTGCGCCATGCGATTTGCGCTTGTTCCGGAAGCCCAAAAGACAGGCCATGCCCAAGGCGAGGAAAGCCATCGAGATGGCCAGCGCATTGCCGTAGAAACTGTATGGCGTAAGCCCCTTATAGCCCTGGACCGTGGCCGTCAGCACGCCGCGCTCGAATGGCGGCAATCGCGCGGTGACTTCTCCTTTCGGATTGATGACGGCGGTGGCGCCGGTATTGGTTGCGCGCAGCATCGGTCGTCCGGTTTCCAGTGCGCGCATTTGAGAGATCTGCAGATGCTGCGGCAGCGCGATCGAGTCGCCGAACCAGGCGATGTTCGATACATTCAGCAGCAGCGTCGCCTGGGGCATCCCTGAAAAATAGCTTGCCGCCAGTTGCGCGGCGATCTCTTCGCCGAACAGATCCTCGTAACAGATGTTGGGCATCACCCACTGATCCTTGACGGCGAACGGCAACTGCAGCAGGCTGCCGCGCGTGAAGTCGCCCAGGGGTATGTTCATCATGTTCACGAACCAGCGGGCGCCGAGAGGAATGAACTCGCCGAAAGGCACGAGATGGTGCTTGTCGTAACGATATGGCATGGCGGTCGCCGCCGGTGCGAGTCCGAGCACGCTGTTCGCGTAATCGGTCGGTCCGTCGCTGAGCGGGATGCCAAGGACGACGTGACTCTTCGTCTCCTGCGCGAAGCCGGTCAGCCGCCCGAGGTAGTCAGGGGGCAGCTGACGGGCGAACAGCGGGATCGCCGTTTCCGGCGTGGCGATCAGATCGGCGGGGGCCGCGCGGATCATGTCGTGATAAAGCGAGAGCGTGGACGTAATGACTTCCGGGGCGAACTTCATTTCCTGCGGCACGTTTCCCTGCAGCAGGCGCACCGATATCGGAGCACCGTTCACTTGCGTCCATTCGACCGATTTGAGGCCGAAGCCCGCCGCCAGGATCAGTGCCGGCAATGCGATTGAACGCTTGTCCGACAGCAGCAGCACGATCGCTCCCGCGATCAGGGCGGAGAGCCATGCCAGCCCATACACGCCTGTCAAGGGAGCGAAGCCGGCCAACGGCCCGATGCTATGCGCATATCCGGAAGTCAACCATGGAAATCCGGTGAAAACCCAGCCGCGCAACCATTCGGACAAAGTCCATGCGGACGGCAGGACCAGCAACAATACCGCGGCCGGAGCGAGCGGCCATCGACGTTTGAGCCATAAGCTTCCCGCCATGGCGATCGCCGCGTAGAGAGCAAGGACCGCGGCCAGCAATGCAACCGCGAGCGCCGCCATCCAACCCGGCAATCCACCGTACTGATGCATGCTGATATAAAGCCAGTGCACTCCCGCGGCCGTCCAGCCGAACGCGTATGCCCACCCTGTCAACGCGGCGCGCCTGGGCGACGGGGCGTGCAATACCAGCCAGAACACCAGCGACATCGTGGCGATCTGTAGTGGCCAGATGCCGAATGGCGCGAAGGAGAACACATTGACTGCGCCGGCCGTCAGCGCGATCAGTGGCGCCCATCGCGATGCGGACGCCGGAGCAAGACCGGCCCGGACGCCGTCGAAGTCCTCGGGAATTTGTTCAGGGATGGGCCGGGCGGAAGTTGCGGTTCGCACTAATCGAAGGTGGTGAAGGTATGGACTGGGCGCCGGGAAAGCGCCGTCAGGACACTTGCTCAGGAGCAGGCGGCCCGGCCAGCTTCTCGACCAGCAGGACGTGAACCTGGCGGGCATCGGCGCGCAATACTTCAAAGCGGATGTTTTCCATCTCGAATACATCCCCCTTGCGCGGAACCCGTCCCAGATGATGGGCGACCAGTCCGCCCAGGGTATCCACGTAGTCATCGGAGAACCGGGTGCCAAGCGTCTCGTTGAACTGCTCTATCTCGGTCAAGGCCTTGACGCGCCAGCGCGCGCCTTTTGAACCATCCTTTACGGGGAGGATGTTGTCTTCATCCTCGTCAAAATCGTATTCGTCCTCGATGTCGCCGACGATTTGTTCAAGTACGTCCTCGATCGTGAGCAGGCCGGCGATGCCGCCGTATTCATCGACGACGATGGCCATGTGGTTGCGGTTCGCGCGGAAGTCCCGCAGCAATACGTTCAGGCGTTTCGATTCGGGAATGAATACCGCGGGGCGCAACAGGTCCCGCACATCGAACGATTCTTCGGAGTAGTAACGCAGCAGGTCCTTTGCCAGAAGGACGCCGACCACCTTGTCGCGCTCCCCTTCGACTGCGGGGAAACGCGAGTGGCCGGTGGAAAGTACCAGGGGCAGCCATTCCTCGATCGGCGTGGTCAGATCGATGACATCCATCTGGGAGCGCGGCACCATGATGTCGCGCGCGGAAAGATCGGAAACCTGGAAAACGCCTTCGATCATCGACAGCGCATCTGCGTCGATCAGCTTGCGTTCATGCGCGTCGTGCAGTATTTCGAGCAGCTCTGCGCGATTCTCAGGCTCGGGGGAAATGAGGGCGGTCAAACGTTCAAACAGTGACCGCTGGGGTTTGGTGTCAAGGAGTTTGGCACCACTAGGGTGATCTTGCATATGGCGGTAAGCCGTTGATTAGGACGTAGTTTTGAAGAATACAGGATACAACAAATGTTTGACGAACCCAATGCGGCCGCATTCGGGCATTGTCTAAAATCTAACTGTCATCTGACA
>JAQGLQ010000257.1 GCA_028292785.1 Noviherbaspirillum sp.
ATCGACTGGTTCGTGCTCGAGCCCGCGGTGGCGCGCACCAACGGCATGGGCATCGCGCGCAACGCGCCGCGTCCCGCCGCCGCGATGCTGTTCTACGACTACATGCTGTCGCCTGAAGCGCAAAAGATCCTTGCGGGCATGGACTACGTGCCAACCAACTCGACCGTCGAATCGCCGATGAAAACCACGAAGATCAAGCTGGTCGATCCGGCGCTCACGCTCGACCATATCGACAAGTGGTCGAAGCTGTTCGATGAAACCATGGTGAAAAGGCGCTGATTGAACGGGTGTCCATAATCAACAAGCAACGGAACGTATTGGAAAGATGATGTCGACAATTGCTGCAACCCCTGAAATACAACCCAAAAAGAGTTTTCGCGATCTCTGGCTGATCACCATCGGCCATTCGCTGACACACTGGTATCCGGCGACGTTCTATATCTTGCTGCCGCTGATCGGCAAGGAGATGGGACTGAGCTACAGCCAGATCGGTCTGATCATGACCTGCCAGTACATCGCGGGCGCGATTTCCAACGTGCCGGGCGGCATGCTGGTGGACACCGTCGGCAAGAAGGGCCTGCTGATGGGGGTTTCCCTGTTCTGGGTCGGCTTCCCCTATCTGCTGATGGGCTTCGCGCACAGTTACTGGATGCTGCTTTTCTGCGTCGCGATGGTCGGCATCGGCAATAATCTCTGGCATCCGACCGCAATCCCCACGCTGGCGCAGCGGTACCCGGAACGCAAGGGCCTGGCACTGTCGCTGCACGGCATGGGCGGCAACGCCGGCGATGCGCTCGCGCCGCTGCTGGTCGGCGTGCTGCTCACCGTGTTCACATGGCGCCAGATCGTGGTGATGAATGTCGTGCCGGGCGCGGTGATGTCGGTTCTCCTCCTCGCCTATCTCGGAACCCTGAAGCTGGGATCGAAGCGCAAAGCGGCTGCTCCGGCCCTCGACGACGGCAAGGTGCAGAGCGTGGGCGACTACGCGAAGGGATTCCGCGGCCTGATGAAAAATCCGGTGCTCATCCTGCTGACGGTCAGCTCGACCTTCCGCTCGATGACGCAGACCACCTTGCTGACCTTTCTTCCGGTGTACCTCGCGTATGAAATGGGCTACGAGCCGTACTCCGTGGGCCTGGCGATGTTCGCTTTGCAGGCGGCGGGATTCGCGGCTTCGCCGATCGCCGGCCACCTGTCCGACAGGATGGGCCGCCGCAGCATCATCATGTCCAGCATGGCGATGACCGCGGTGGTGCTGCTGGCGATGGTATTCGCCGGGGGCAGCGCCGCGTTCATTTTCTTCATCGCCGTGCTCGGCTTCTTCTTGTACGCGGTCCGTCCGGTGCTGCAGGCATGGGTAATCGAAGCGACGCCGAAAAACATGGGCGGCACCAGCATCGGCATGCTGTTCGGCATGCAGGCTGTGGGCTCGTCGATCGGTCCGGTGGTGGGCGGTTTCATGGCCGATCACTACGGCATCCTGTCGACCTTCTATTTCCTCGCCGGCACCATCGTGTTTGCCAATTTGTTCATCTTTTTCATCAAGGTCCCCACGCAGGATAAACAGGCCGCAGCCTGAACAAAAAGGGACCACGGCAACAGGAGTTTAATGGGCGAGCTTTTAGCGGTAATTGCAACACTGTGTTACGGAGCGGCGAACCTGGCGATCACGCGCGGCACGCCGCGCCGGGGAGGAGACAACGGAGCTTTCGTGTCCATCCTGTGCACCATGGTGCTTTCCGCCGTGGTCTGGGTAGTGAGCAGCGCCGGGTCGGGATGGCCGGTGCTGAATGCGAAGGGCGTACTCTGGTTCTGCGCGGCCGGGTTGCTGACGATTTTCATCGGCCGGGTGTTTTTCTATGCTTCGATAACACGCCTGGGCGCGGTGCGCGCATCGGCGATCAAGCGGCTGAATCCGCTGTTTTCGGTGATTCTGAGCGTGCTGCTGCTCGGCGAGTCTTTCGACAGCGGCATGATGGTCGGTATGCTGATGATATTCGGGAGCCTGGGCGTGCTGGTCTGGGATTCGTTGCGGCAGCGGAAACAAACTCAGGCCAAGCCCGACGAGAAGCGCGCCGCGGCGGCCGACACCGCTCCGCGTTCGTTGGTGGCGACCCTGCGTAATCTGGGATTTTTCTACGGACCCATCTCGGCGCTCGCTTATGCCGCCGGCAATGTCGCCCGGAAATTCGGGGTGACGCACTTGCCCGATCCGGTGTTCGGCACGCTGCTCGGGACGATAGCCGGCACCTGCATGTTCATATTGATGGGACAGTTCGTGGGAAGTTATCGCCAAGCCGTGCGCAATGTCTTCACAAAGGGCAGTCCATGGCTGTATGCTGCGGGCTTGCTCGGCTCGGTCGGGCAGATCCTGTATTTCTACGCACTGAGTCATACGACGATTTCCAAGGTCGCGCTGATCTCTTCTATGGAAGTTTTCGTAACGATCGTGCTTTCGGTCGTGATTTTCCGGTCGAAGGAAAGAATAGGCGGTCCCATGCTGCTTGCGGCGGCGCTCGGGGTGCTGGGGACGGTGGTGATCGTGGTGTATTGAATTGAATTGAATTGGCTGTAATGGCATCAAAAATGAGCGGCAATGGAGGCGACGATGCTCGGCTCCGGTAAGAAGAGTACGGAAACCCTGCGGGCCCTGGACCAGGTGAAGGAGTGGACCCGGGAGCGGTTCAAGCTGCGCGCCGAAGACGTGATCCTGGTATCGGAGATAGCCTGCGCCGTGCCCGGCTGCCCGCCCCTGGAGACGGTGGTGGCCTTCTGGCCCGCCGACGGCAAGCGGCGCCACTTCAAGATATTCAAGACCGCGCAGGAAGTCGTCAACGACGATCTCCCGTACGACTGGCTGATTGATGCACTGATCGTCCCCGAGGGCCAAGGCTGCGACTGCTGCTGAATTCCGAAAACTACTATGGCCGGTGTGCGCTTCAAGCGCCGCGCACGTCCCGCACCGATACATCAACTGGCGCGCAATCACACAACTTACGGAAGACCATCGACATGGCTGAACGCAAACTGAAAACCGCTATCCAGACCCTCGGACATACCGAGGCCCTCAAGAATGGCACCGTCAAACCGAAAACCTTCGAATTCGAATTCGAGGAAGTGCCGAAGATCATCGACGCCTTCCGGCGCATGGTGCGTGGTCACGAATTCGACATAAGCGAAATGGCGATCACGACCTACATCTGCGCGCGCGCGCACGGCAAGCGCTTCACCGCGTTGCCGATCTTCCTGGTGCGCGCTTTCCATCATGGCGCCATCGTCTACAACACCAAGCTCGGCATCAACAGTCCGAAGGACCTGGAAGGCAAGAAAGTCGGCGTCAGCCGCGGCTACACCGTCACCACCGGCGTATGGGCGCGCAGCATCCTCCAGCACGAGTACGGCGTCGATCTGAGCAAGATCACCTGGGTGCTGTCCGGCGACGAGCACGTGGCGGAATACCAGGCGCCTTCCAACGTAGTTTCGATGGAAAAAGGCAGGACGCTGGAAGACATGGTGGCATCCGGCGAGATCGCCGCCGCCATCGGCATCGAATCGAATCATCCCGACGTCAAGCCGCTGATCCCGAACGCGGGCGAAGTCGGCCTCGAGGCCCTGCGCACGCGCGGCCACTATCCGATCAACCACACCCTGGTGGTCAAGGACGAGCTCCTGGAAGCGAATCCCGAACTCGCGACGGATATCTTCAATACCTTCGCCGAGGCCAAGCGCCTGTACGTCGAGCGCCTGAAAAACAACCAGATCGCCGCGCCTACCAAGATCGACCAGGCTTACAAGCGCATCATGGAAATCAACGGCGACCCGCTGCCGTACGGCATCGAGCCGAACCGCAAGATGGTGGAGGGGGTGATCCAGTATGCGCATGAGCAGGGAATACTGACGCGGCCGTACAGCGTCGAAGAGCTGTTCGCGCGTGGCACGCTGGGGCTGGTCGCCTGAGCCTGGGCGCCGCGTTACTTCGGCCTGATCCCGCCTTCGAAGAGATAGTAGCGAACCTCCTTGCGAAGGCCGTCGACGGCCTTCGTCTGCGCGGCTTCATCGTCGATCGCGTCGATTGCCTCCGCTTTGGCCTGCAGGGCCTTGACCGCGATGTTATCCATTCCCATCCGGAGCAGAAGGCGTTTCACGGCGCTGCTCCGGAATTTTCCGTCCGCATTACGTGTGCGGCCTTGAAGGTAATCGGCTATCTGCGCGACCTGCCACGCCGAATTGTTGCTTAAGCTTTGCTGTCCGGACCCGTCCGGGTTCGCGCTGAATTCCTTCTCTTCGGCAGCGAGGGCCTCCGCCTTGGCCGTTGCAATGCGCTTCGTCACCAGGATGTGGACTCCTACGTAGCCCGCATAAATTACGCCGAACAGAACGGCCGCGAGCGCCACCGGCGGAAAGAAAAAGCCGAGGATGCCCAGGATAATGGAACCGGTGCCGAAGATGCAGCGGATGACGGACTTCGCGAACTCGGCTTTCGCGCTGCTCAGCAGCTTTCTGTTCTCGACCTTGCAACGATCGGTGACGTGCGTCAGCGTCTTGGTGACGTCGTCGACTGCGTCGGGCGATACCGGATCTTTCGTCGACTGCGCCTCGCTCGTGATCCTGGACATCGCCTCGTTATTGATGCTGTCCAGTCGGCCGCACAGCGTCCGCTGCTCATCCAGTCTCTTCCACGAACGCTTCATTTCCGGCAAGGATTGGAGCAAATGGAGGGCTCCGGTGAGTGCGCTCACGACGGCGCCTCCGATCGCCGCGCCAATACCGAGCGCGGTGGAGCCAGCCTTGCTCCCAAGGTCCAATATCTTTGCCACCGCACCTGTCTGGACGAAGTCGCCGATCTTGGCCGCGGCTACGCCGACGCCCGCCGGACCACAGCAGAAATCGCGTGCAGCCCTGATCCACTTCTCGATCAGCGTAAGCTTGGCGGACGAAGTACTGGTGTCGGCCCTGATGTATTTGATAGCCTGATCCGCGAGCGCGCGGTTACGCGTTTTCAGGAATTCCAGCCGGTCCCGTACTTCCTCTGTGAGGCTGATCTTGCCATTCTTCAGATCCCGGCGAATGCGGCAAATGTCCTGATAGTTTCTGGTGAATTCATCTTTCCCGTCCTTCGACTCGCTTTTTTCGCGTTCCAGTTTCTTGCGCTCTTCGTGCGCATTCTGCAATTCTGCTTTGGCGGAGATGATATCGGAGACTACCGCGGGCGAGGCGGCAAGTGCACCGATGCCGCCCCCGATGTTCGTGAATGAAAACAAGCCTTTGATTCCGCCGCTTGCGCAGTTATCGATGCCCGACATTGGATTCGATTGCTTCTTGTATGGCTCTGGCTTCGATTTGATTTCTTGCGTGCCGTCCTGGTTCGGATTGCTTTTATCGCTGACGGTCTTCTCCGCGGTGGAAGCGCTCCTCGACCGCAGCCTGAGGCTCAATTCTTCGAATCGAGCGCGATCGACGTCGTTTTGGAAGGCCCGTTCATTATCGTCGGAGAAAATGGATTCGTTATTGCCCGACTGGATGCTGGCGTCGAATTCGCCGTCGCCTTCGGCATCTCCGGACGCAATGCGATCGCCCAACTCGACGTCCGGGTCCCATGGAATGGACCGGTCACCAGGCGGAAGTTCGAATCCAACGGCGGTATTCATGGCAGCCCCCAGGTCCGCATACGCAGTCATTGCTATCAGTTGACACAGACGGGACAGCAGGAACGGCGGACCATAACTCGTGCTGAGGAGGTTCTCAGCAATGTCAAATTTGTTCAAATCTTATTAGATGTTGCTCATGATTTCTCATGGCGTGGCTTCAGGAACAGCGCCGGACAGCGCCGCCGGAATGGAGGCGCCGCATCGTGCTTTGTTAGCGGGGGCTAACGAGCGGGGATGGGAAGTGAAACAGGAGGAGGGGAGACAGGAAGTTTTCGGCCGCGACGCCCGCCTTCGTCGGCGAGTCGCGCGGCCGGGGGAGCGTTGCGGCTGTACGGATTACGCCATCGCGCGTGCCAGGAAATCGAGCAGGCGCTCGGCCGTGTTTTCCGCGTTTTGCGCATCCGGCGCGATATCCCAGTACTCCGCGCGCGGCAGGCATTCTTCCAGATAGCGCGCCGCCGAGGTCGCATGCGACGCGTCCCGGCCCGGCACGATCAGCGCGGGAATGTCGAGCCGCATCAGGTCTTCCGGCTCGGCGCCCGGCGAGGTATCCCGGTCGACCAGCGTGCGGCCCATGCTGGCGACGATCAGCTTGTACTTGTCGACGTTCTGCTTCGCATACGACTCGGCGAACGCTGGATCGCTCTTGATCACCGAAGCCCACGGTCCGCCGCGCGGATCGGCGCCGAAAGCCTTGCCGTCCTTCTTGACGAGGGCGACGACCGCTTCCAGGCCGTTCTGATGCACGAATGCCAGGTGCTCGGCAAAGCGCTGATGGCTGCTGAGGCGGTATTTCGCGCCGCCGACCGGCCAGTACAGCACCATGCTCATGGTCCGTTCCGGATAAGCCGCGCCGAAAGCCATGACCGGCGAGCAGCCCATGCAACCGCCCATCAGATGTGCCTTGTCGATCTTCAGATGGTCGAGCAAGCCGGCGCCCTGCGCGACGTAGTCGGCCCAGGTCACGCGTTCGACGCGTCCGCCGGACTGGCCGGTTTCGCGACGGTCGAACACGATGCAAGTGTATTTTTTCTGCAGGGCTTCCAGCGGCCTGGTGCGCACGTAGACGCCGAGCGAGGACCACTTTTCAATGGTCGCGTCGAAACCGCCCGGCGAATACATCAGCAGCGGCGGGCCGTCGCCGACCACCTCGTAGCGCGTGGAGATTCCGTCGATGATTGCTGTCGCCATTCCGTGCTCCCTCAAGCCTTCGGTGTGACTTTGATGCCGCCCTTGATCTGCCGCGCGCCGCGCACGTCATCCGCGTAGGCGGTGATCGCGTCGAGGGTGATCTTCGCGACGTTGGCGTAGCTTTCCGCCTTGGAATCGATCCAGCTTGCCGCGTAGCCGATCGCGGCGTGCGCCATGCGCATGCGGCCGTCGAGCCATGGGCCGCCGCCGAGTC
>JAQGLQ010000543.1 GCA_028292785.1 Noviherbaspirillum sp.
CAGCGCGACATCGAAGCGCATGCATGCGGCGGTTGCGGTGACGCTGCTGACCGCCACGAGGCTGGCGTAGACGCCGAATTCCGCCGGTGAATATTTACGCGCCAGCACCGGCATTGCCAACAGCACGATCAACTGGCCGCCGGCGATTCCGGCGGCATTCACCAGCGTGTTGCGCAAAAAGCCGGAAAACGCAGCCTGAACGCTATGCATGGCGTATGCGTCCCGGCCGACGTGCCGGCGCCATCGCGGGGTGCCGTGCGACGAAATCGCCGCGCGGATCGCCGCCGTGCGCGGACAAGCAATGTGTAAACAGGATTTTCAATCGGTATGATCCTCTGCGTGAAACACAAGCGGCTGCCGGTAGTTCGCCTTCCTATTGCGCGCCGCTGAATGACAGGGAATGAGTCCGGCCTGGCAGGCATGCAACCGGTTGGACACGCGAGGCTGGTGCGACTTGCTCACTATAACTTCGCGGTTCCCAAAAGATAAGTCTCGAATTTCAATCGATGGACCCGGTTTGCCGCAGGCATGATCGAGACTTTTGATCAATTGCCGCACCCCGTTATTCTCCACGCAGCACGCGCGCAGGATTTCCCGCCACGGTGGCGCCCGGCGCCGCTTCCCGCAATACCACGGCGCCGATGCCGACCAGCGCGCCCTGTCCCACATGCAGCTGCTGAAGTACCGACGCGTTGGGTCCGATCCAGCAGAAATCGCCGAGCTCCACGCCTCCGCTCAGTTCGGCGCAGGCCGCGACCATCACCCCGCGACCCAGCCTGCAGTTGTGCGCGATGTGCACGTGATCGTCGAGCTTGACGTCGTCGCCGATCACGGTATCGCCAAGCGCGCCGCGGCACACTGTGTTCAGGCTGCCGATTTCAACCCGGTCGCCGATGATCACCGAGCCGAGTTGCGGCAATATCACCGGGATTCCATTCTCGTCGCGCTCAAAGCCGAATCCCTTTTCGCCGATCACCGCGCCGGACTTGATGACGCAGTCGGCGCCGATCGTCACGCCGTCGTCGATGACCACGAAATGACCGACCACGGTCCCTCTGCCTATCGTCACACCCTTGCCTATCACTGCCGTCGGACTGACGCTGGCCTGCGGATGTATCCGCGCGGGTTCCGATGGGGACGCGAAGCCGGGTTGCGCGCACAGCCAGTTCAGCGCCCTGCAAAACGCGAGCCGCGGATTGATCGCTTCGATGACGGCACCGGCCGGCGGCGATGCGCCTGCCGGCGCGATCGCCACGGCCACCGCCTCCGCGGCATGATACGGCCCGCTCTCCTTGATGAAGACCAGGCTGCCCTCGCCAGCCGCGCTGAACGGCGCGACACGGTCGAATACATGGTCGCGTCCCTTGAAATCCAGCCCGAGCGCGCCTGCCAGCTGGCTCGCCCTTACCGGCTTGTTCAATCGATTACCCATCTGATCACCTCGAAGGTTTCCGCAAAAGGCTTGCCGATCTGCACACCCCTGGCCAATGCGAGGCTGCGCACAAATTCCGCATTCGCATAGGTACGATGTTTCTGCGATTCATACCGTGACAGCGCATCGATCTTGGCTTCCAGGTCGGCGCCGGCGATATCGATGAAGCAACTGGTCCGGAAATCGAGGTTGTTCCATGGAACCTCGTAGCCAAGCATGGTGGTGCGCTTGAATGCCCGGAATCCTTCCTGGGCGATGGTCTGGTGGTCCTGGTGGGTGTCGTTGATGCTCGGCAGGAAAACCATGTCGGGCTTGTAGCGGCGTTCGAGCTCGAGCATGCGGTCGAGGATTTTTTGGCGCATTTCCGGAAAGCGGCGCACTTCGAAATCAAATACGAGGCAGTCCGCCGCCGCGATGCCGAGCGCCGCCGTGGCATGCCGCACCTCGGTGCGCAGGATGTCGCGCGGCAGATACGGCAACACCGACTGCTCGGCGGCGGAAAATGCCGCATAGACCACATGGGTTCCCCGAGCCGCGAATTTCGCAATCGCGCCGCCGCAGCCGAACTCGCCGTCGTCGGTGTGAGGCGCCAGCACCAGCACGCAATCAGGCCGCTCCATGCTGGGCTCCCCCGCGTGTATGTATCGATTCGAGAAAGCGCCGCGCCAGGCGCGGGTAGGCATGATGCCGTTCGGCGTACCCCCGCCCGCGCGCGCCCAGCGCATGCCTGTCCTGCTCCGGCATGCGGGCCAGCCGTTCGATGGCGGCGGCAAGCGCGGCGGCGTTGCCGGGCGGCGCGGAAACGCCGCACCCGGCTTCGGAAACCGGATCGTTCCCCGCATCGATCGCATACACCACAGGCACGCCCGCCATCATGTAGTCGGTAAGCTTGTTGGGTGCGACGCCGAAGCGATACAGCGGCGATTTCGGCGCGCCCAGATAGGCCGCATCGACACCGGCGAGGAAGCCGCGCACCCGGTCCTTCGGAATCGGCGGGCATAGATGCACGTTTCGGAGGTGTTCTTCCTGCACACGCCGTTCCAGGCGCGCCTTGTCATGTCCGCTGCCGACCAGCACGAAGGCGAAGGCGGATGCCGGAAGCAGGGCCGCCGCGTCGAGCAACGCGTCGAGCGAGTTGGCGGCTGCATGCGAGCCGGCATAGCCGACGATGAATTTCCCCCCGGCTTTCAGGCTGCGCAGCAATTCTTCCAGCGGCGCGTCAAGCGGCTCCGGCGCTCCGGCGTATTCGACAGGGTCGAAGCCGTTCGGCAGCCAGGACCATTTCTCCCTGTCGACAGCGCGTCCGGCCATGTAGTCGTGCACGCATGGCAGCAGCGATATCACCTTGTCTGCATGGGTGCATCCGTATGCCTCGGCCCGGTCGAGCATGCCGACGAACGGATGGGCGGGCGACATGGCGCCCAGTTCGGTCAGGCTCATGGGCCACAGATCGCGGATCTCGAAAACCAGTTTCGCATTCGCCGCGCGCGCCAGCCTCGCCGCACCGTAGGCGACAAAGGGATGCGGCGAGGAAGCCAGCACCAGGTCCGGCTTGTGGCGCCGGGCGAAGCGCGGCGCGTGCGTCCATAGTTCGGCGGCAAAGCCGAGCATATTGAACAGGCGTTGGATGCCGTTGCCGGCATAGGGACATCCGGCCAGCCAGCGGTGCGGAATGCCGCCATGATCGATCCAGCGGCCGGGCGGGCCATCGGGCTGCTTCAGCATGCGCAGATGCGAAAAGCGCGAGGCGATGATGCGCACGTCGTGGCCGAGCGCCTGCCATTCCCGCGCCAGATGGAAATGCCGGTACTCCATGCCGAATTCGGGCGAGCCCGAGTAGTGGTTGACGATCAGAATTCTCATTCAAGCAGGCTCCGGTGTTTTTCGATGAAGTCGCAGACGCGGTGGGGATGGGCCACCTCGGTATCGAGCGTGAGCAGCTTGCGCGAAATCGCATGGGCTGTCGGGACGGTGCCGGGGTCCAGCCGCCATTGTTCGAATCCCCTGTCGACCGGGTGGATGGGTGACATGAACCAGTCGCAGATGCGTATCCGCGCACGCTCCGCCGCTGCGATGAGTGCCTGGCGGGCCTCGCCATCGCGTCCGAGCAGCGGGAACTTGAGCCATGCGTGGCTCGCGTCGTGGCCGGGGCCGACATGCCATTTACCATGCGCCGCGAGTACCCGGCGGAACGCATGGGCGGCGTGCCTGCGCTTCTCCAGCGCCTGGTTCAGATATTTCAATCCGTCGCACCCCGCCGCCGCCTGCACGCGCGAATGATTCTTCAGGAAACCCGGCGGCATGTCGATGGAGTCGATTTCCTGCGCCGAAGATGACCCCGTCACGAGACCCGCGCGCGACAGCCGGCGGTAGAGACGGAGCAGACGCCAGTAGGTCGCATCGTGCAGCAGAAGGCGGCGCAGTTGCAGGCTTAGCCAGAGGCTCGCCAGTTCCGCCGGCGCAGCCGGTATTCTGGCCCTGTTCACCAGATCGAGCGCGGGAAAGAGTTCGGGCCGATTGACCACAAGAAATCCGCCGATGCCCGTCGAATACGGCTTGTTCCATTGCGTGGAAAAGAATGCGGCATCCGCGAGCGTTCCGTTCGGCCGGTCGTTGAAGCGGCCGCCGAATCCATGCGTGCAGTCCTCGATCGCCGTAATGTTGCGCGAATGGGCGAACGCCACCAGCGAATCCACATCCGCGCTCAGCCCGAAAGTATTCTGAATGATCAGCGCCCTGGTTCGCGACGTGACGACCGACATCACTGAAGCCGGATCGAGGGTAAGCGTGTCGGCGCGCACATCGGCGTATATCGGCGTCGCGCGGCAATAGAGAATCGCATTCGGCACGGCGACGCAGGTCAGCGCCGGCACGATTACCTCATCTCCCGCGCCTATGCCGGCGGCCTGCAGCGCGGCGTAAAGGGCGACGCGCCCCTTCCAGTAGAGATGGATGCTCGATGGACTGGCGTCGAGACGGCGCGCAATCTCCTGTCTATAGCTTTTCAAACCGGTCCCCCTTCAGCCGCCACCAGCGATGCAAGGAACATCAGCCTGGCCAGCGATCGTTCCTGCGCATCGGCCGCCCTGCCCAGCTTCGGGTAATACCGTGCGATGAATGCCGCATCCGACGCGTCGCCCTGTTCCACCATTTGATAAAGCCGGCGGCCGAGCATGCCGATGACCGGCTGGCGCCCCGCCCAGGCGAGGTACCCGCCGGTGGCGAAGGCATCGCTGAGGCCATACGGAGCAATGCCTTCGGCGCAAGCTCCGCTGCGCTCGTCGTGCGACGAGCGATACCAGCCGTTGGCGCCGCTCCAGTAGTTCGAAAACAGCGGGCGCGCGCTGTCGCCATTCCATACGCGGGCAACCAGGGTGCCGGCGAAGGCCTGCTCGATTCCCGCTTCGGGAAGCTGCGCATCCTGCAAACCATATACGGAGCGCAACGCGGCGCGATTGCGTGCCAGCGCATCGAGCGCATGCACCAGCCGCCGCGCATGGCTGATGTCCCATCCCGTGTCGTCGCGCGGCGCCGGAGCGCGCGCAGGCTGTGCGAGCCGCATGCTGTCGCCGGAACGGGAACATGCGACCGGTTTCGATTCGCCTTCATAGCCGGCGTAGCGGCTTTCGTCGTAAAGCCGCCAGTAGCCGCGATCGAGGTCGGCTTCGTTGCGCGTTCCCCGGCTGGTGCAAATCTCCCGGATCGAGGTCCGCGCCTTGAATGCGCGCAGCAGCGCCGCCAGGTGCTCGCGCATGCGGTCGTCATCGCCTTTCTGCCCGCGCGCGCGCAGCAGTCCTGCCAGCTCGGCATGGCTGGCGATCAGCCACAGATCGATGTCGGTGAAGAACAGGGCCGACGAGCCGTTCCTGACGTCTTCAGGCGTGGATGAAGCAAGCTTGCGCAGCCGTGCGATGGCGCGGCTGTCGGCCCAGCGATCGAGATGCTCGATCAGGATCCCGGTGGTGTCGGTGACGAATACTTGGGCGGCGCGCTCCCGTCCTGCCGCCGACAGAGCGAGCGCATTCGCGACCGACGACGCCAGTGCCAGATACTGCACGCTGGCCAGCATCACTTCTTCGTCGCGCAGCCGGTTCTTGCGGTTGCAGATACCGCCCCGGCAGCGCCAGCGTCTGCCGAACGACGAAGCCGGGCCCGGCTCAAGCACCTCATAGGCGATGCCCACGACGCTCGCGATTTCCCGCAGCCGTTCACTGCGCTTGCAGCGCCGCGCCATCGACGCCAGATTGTGCATGTACGTCTGCGCGTCGTAGAGCGCATAGACATCGCCGCGTTGCTGCAGGCGGTCGCGCAGCAGGCGCTGCTGAACGAATCCGCGCACACCGCCGTCCCACTCCATCCATGTCTGCCGCTCCACCTTTCCGCCGCAGTCGAAGCGGCCCGGCTGCGCGGCCAGGGCCGAGGCGGCGAGACACAGGCATGCCAGCGCCGTTGCGTGTCGGATCACGCGAGCTCGGTATAAAAGTCGCACAGCTTTTTTTCCTCGATGGACCAGTTGTACTTTTCCAGCACGGCGCGGCGGCCGTTCGCGCCCATGCGCCGGGCCGCGCCGGGATTCAGCACGAAATAATCGATCGCGGCGGCGATGGCCGCGGGATCCGATGGATCAACGCAGACGCCGCACCGATGCCGCTCGAGGATCTCGCGCCAAAGCGGGAAATCCGATGCGATCACCGGAATGCCGGCCGCCATGTATTCGAACATTTTCACGGGCAGCGATTCGAGATGATTCAGGGAGGGATGCAGGGTGACCAGGCCTGCCACGGATCGCTTGAGGACCTCGCGCACGCCGGCTCGCCCGAGGTAGCCGAGTTCATTGACGCGGTCCCAGCCACGCAGGCTTTTCACCTCCCGCTCGAGCCCCGGTTCAGTAAAATTGCCGGCCACGTTGATGCGGGCCGCGGTGCGCACTTTTTCGCATGCGAGCACCATTTCGCGGATGCCGCGCACCGCGCTGATGCCGCCGATGTAGCACACCTCGTCCTGCTTGTCGGACCATGCCATGCGGATATCGAGTTCACCCATCATGGGGAAATTGTTGACGTCCACGGTGTAGCGGTTGATCGAAAGGAATTTGTCGCGGATGCATGGCGTAGCGGCGACGATGCCGCTGAACCGGCGGCAGGCATAGCGCTCGACAAATGCCAGCGCGCCGGGCAACACCCGCTTCGCGATGGGACCAAGGTAGGTCTTCGCGCGAATTTGTTTCGGCACGTCTTCATGGGAATCGAACACGACTTTTTTGCGCAGGCGCCTCAGTCTGAGGCCCAGCGGAATGAGTTCCGGATCATGCAGGTGATACACAGCCGCATCGAGGGCGATCGCACGTTCGCCGATGCGCCGGGTGGCCCGCCACATGCGATCGAGCCGTCCTTCCGGCTTGCCCACGTCGAGCACCGCAATGCCATCGTGCTTTCCGTCACCCTTGCCGTCAGCCACCACCAGCGTCACCTCGTGGCCGCGCGACGCAAGGCTGCGGCATTGCTTGTGAAAGATGCGCATGTCGCTACGCGAGTGAGCGCTGCTCAGGTGAACGATATGCATTGAAACTCTCCTTGCCGTGAAAGCAGGCGATGAGTAGCAGGTTGAGATACAGCCCGTGGGTGAGAAACGAAGTCGGCAGATCGCCGGAGGTGATCAGCGCGTACATCGGGATGGCCACCGATGCGGTGGTCAGCGCCTGCTCGCCGGAGCGGCGCGCGCAGGCATCGATGTATTTGAAGACGATGCCGAGGATCGCCGCATACAGGAGCAGCCCCGCGAAGCCGGCCTGCATGTAACCGCTGCCGGCCCATCCGGTGTTTGCCGCCATCCTGTCATTGTGAAAATAAACGCGTCCGATCAGGTAGGGTGCATCGAGCGGATAGGGATAGGTGAGCAGTCCCAGGGTCAGCTTGCTGTTCGAGAAAAGCACCCAGTCGTTGTGCGAGAAGAAATCGTAGTACAGGTAATTGAGGTGCGCGGGCACGAAGAACACGCGGCGCACCAGCAGGTTGCCGGCCCAGCCGTAGTAGGGATTGTCGCTCACCGTCTGCAGCCAGAAATCCACAAGGCACAGGAGCACGACCGCAAGGACGCCGATGTTCAGTTTCAGGGTCAGATTCCTTCCGGACGAAGCAAAGTAGATGAGCAGGATCAGGAAAGGCGAGAAGAACGCTGACTTGTGGGTGGTCAGTCCAAAGATCAGCGCCGAGATGCCCAGCAGCGCCGCCGCCATCGCATAGCGGCGGTACATCAACGAAAGCACGAAGGCCACCGGCACGACGACCTTGCCGATCAGCGGCGAGACATAGGCAAAGAAGCCGGGCAGGTTTTCCGCCGCCTGTTCGCGGAATTCATAGACCCGGTACAGGTCGAAATTGAGATAGGCGCCGCCGCCCATCGCAAAGATCGATGCCACATACAGCACCGCGATGACGAACAGGATATGCAGCAGATTGTCCTTGGAAACGCGCGCGATCCGGGGCACCCGCACCGGCAGGTAGCGCGGCAGGACGATGGACAGCGCATATGCGGTCAGCACCTGCGCCGGATATTCCCAGCGTTCTCCGTGGGCATAGAACAGGATCAGCAGCGGGATGATGACGAACAGCTGCACCATCTGGTAGAAGAGCGTGGAAGGCTTGTTCGCGTCGGCGGGCGTGATCAGCGACGCGAACACCACCGCCGCCAGCGCCAGATAGCCGTTGGCGTCGGCCGGCTGAAAGAGATAACCCTCGTAGCCGTAGAGGGGCACGACGAAATGCTCATAGGCATAGGTCAGCGCGAAGAACATCGCGAGGTGAAAACCGAGCATGGCGACGCGCGTTTTCATGAGCCGATGATCTCGCGGTAGATTTCCCTGGCGCCCTCGGCTTCAAAGTCGTTATGCCACAACAGGGTAAATGTCCCATTGAAGAGCCGGGCCGCACTTTTCAGCCTTTTCATGATGCCGAGCCCGGCATCGGTGAAGCCGTAGCCCATCAGGCAGGCCACCGAAAACTCCATGCAGATCAGCGGCCGCTGGCGCAATTTCAGCGCTTTCCTTTCATGCAGGTCGTACATCGGAAAGGAATGGCTGGTGCCGCAGCGAAAGCCGGCGTGGCTGGCATAGCCCAGCGTGCTGTCGTATTCGAGTCCGGCCGCTTCCCATAGCGCGGGGGTGCGGGTGGACCAGCGCAGGTAATGCTGGCGGCCTCCGGCTATCGTCTGCCTGATGCCCTGCTGCGCCATCACCCGCTGCAGCTTGTTCTTCCCGGAGAAGATGGCGTGGCGGCTCAGATAGGTGTTGTAGCCGGGATGAATGCCGATTTCATGGCCGCGATCGCCGATTCTTTTCATCATGGCCTTGATCGCCGATTCCTCGATCGAAGATATGCCATCCAGCGCCGGGTCGGTATTTTCCGGAATGAAGTTGAATGCCACCATGTTGCCGGCCCGCTCGTTGACATCCATGATCCAGTCGACCGCATGGTAATAAGGATCGTTGCGCCAGTCGCCGTTGCGGCTGGCGACGTAATTCCTGACCGGCGCGATCACGTCTGCGAGGCAGCGCGGCCGGATCAGCCGGCCGGCCGTGCGCCGTACCAGCCGGGGCAGAGAGGCTGCGCTCGGATGGTATGGATGGTCGACATCGCAGGTAATGAAGGAACCGAAGCTGCGCTGCTTGCGCTGGAGCCCGGGCCACAATCGCGTCAGCGATGTCCACAGGATCTCGACGTATTCATCGACGATGGGACGAAACAGAAAGCCTTCCCGATACGCCAGCGATGCCTTGGCTGGAAAGCGGTCGTATTCGTCGCGCTCGCGCAGCACCGCTTCCTCATAACGCGACAGCATGAAGAACGCGGAGCCGAACACGTCGAGGTTCAGCATGGCGTGATTTCCGTCTTCCGTAAAACCCGCGGCGCAGTCCCCGAATCCGGATTCGCCAAAAATAATTGGCACGTGCGGGTCGGCCAGCACGGGATCGAGACCATCCCGGTGCACGGTCCATCGCGGCAGCGGCTGCGCAGGCAGGGAGGTTTCGGAAAGCCAGCACTCCGCGGAGGATGCGCATGATCCCGCAAAAAAAGCATCGCTTATTTCCAGAGTCTTCCCTTCGGCGGCGATGCGCGTCTTTGTGTAGCCATCGAACCGCATCTCGTGCCGCAGGCCGAGGAATTCGCCCAGCACGACCGAGCATATCCAGCGGCGTTCGGCGCGACAGCAATCGGGAAAAGTCACCAGAAGCATAAGCAGGTTCGGTCCTTCACAAGCAAAGCGGGTGGGCGCGGGGCGCGGTGTCAGGTTTTCAGCGACGTTGCCGCCTTGCGCAGCTCCTTTCCGAATGCGTTGCGCAAGCCGCGTTCGATGCGCAGCAGCCGCGACGGCGTTTTCCTGATGTTGAAGTAGGGGACCTGCACCGCGCCGAAGCCGCGGATGAAGCGCTCTATCGGCTCCATCATCGAACCCGCGAAATCGAATTGCCGGGTCACGCCGGCGGCATGCCGGATGACCGCCCACATGCACAGGCTGGTGGCGCCGCTGTTGCGCAGCGCCGGGTCGGCGCCGTTCATCATTCCGTACGCGCTGCAACCATCCCACACGAAATAATTTCCGGCATGCTGTCTTCCTTCCGGGTCGACCGCGATCAGAAACTTCCTGCAGCCGCGTTCGGCGCAGGCGGCGTCGATCCGGCGCACATAGTCGTCGGGATACGGAACCTGCATGCCCTGGCGCTCGAAGGTCAACCGGTTAAGCGCGAGAAAATCGTCGAGCGGCAGGTCATCGCGGACCTCCAGCCGATAGCGGGTCGATGCCTTGTTGCATTCGGCGCGGGTCGGGTTGTCGAAAGCAGACCATATCCTGTCAAGATCGCCGAGATCCGGCAGCACATAGGTGTAGCACGTCGTTTGCTGGAATCCATTCCACAGGAACGGCAGCCAGTTGGTACGGCTGCAGTCCCAGTTCTGCGTGAAGTAGTCGAACCGCGGCAGCTGGTCGATCAGGGCCTGCATGAAATCCTTTTCCGTGCCGAGCTTTTTTGCCGGCTTGCCTTCCACGGGGGCAAACCATGGGCCGAGCTTGGGCGTCAGCTGTGGCTGGCTGAGCGCACGCAGGCCGAAACGCCGACGCAACACATAGGGCATTGCGGCGACTATCCGCTGTCCCTTTGTGACGACAGCCGCATCCCATCCCTCGGGTCCGGCGGTCGCGTCCAGCCACCAGTCACGTGAAAAAATCGGCAGGGTTGGCTCGCTTCTCGAAAACGCCCGGTAAATTTCCTTTGCGCTCATATTGTTTGTCGTCCTTGCGCCGCCGGCGAAGGCGGTGCTTATCGGTTGAATGCGGATGCAAGGTGCGGATGCATCCGGTATTTTTCACAGCCATGCGCGCTTCAGCAGGAATGCATAACGCGCCGTGATCAGCAGCATCGACGCGGCCAATGCCAACAGCCACGGCGCGCGGTCGATGTCCCATAACACCGCAAGGATCAGCGGCGACGCGAGTGCCGCTGCCCACACCAGTGCTCCCAGCGTGGAACGCCAGAGCTCCGCAGGCCCGTTGCCCGATGCGCGCAGCAGCCAGAGCAGGCTGGCCAGCGTGCAAGCCACATTCCCGGCAGCGAACAGTCCTACCGTCATCATGGTGTCCCGGGTTCGCGCGCCCGCGACGATCGCGGTTACCCGGACCAGCAGTTCGAACGCCTGAAACACCAGCCCCGCTCCCTGCCGCTCGAGCACCTCGAACAAGGGGCTGAGCGGCGATGTGATCAGCACCAGGTACAGCCAGGGGGCGAGCCATTGCGCGAACACGCCTGCCTGACGCCAGTCGCGGCCGAACAGCAGACTGAATATCTCCGGCCCGGCAATCATCAACACCACCAGGGGCGCCATACCGATATGCGCGAGGCGGCCGTGAATGCCGGCGACCAGCGCCTTCAGGCTGCCATCACGCGTCGCGGCCGGAGCGCCGGAGTAAAACACGCTGGCGGTTGCCTGGCCGATCAATTGCACGGGCAGCGCCAGCACGCGGTTCGCGAGGCTGTACATCCCCGCGGTGATTGCGTCGAACAAAACAGCGAACAGAAGCGGCGGCAGCTGCCATCCGGCGGTATTGAATAAGGCACCCCATGCGGATACCAGCGGAGCGCGCTTGTACCGCCGCCCTACCCGTGCCATATCGGAACCGCGCACGCTTGCGATTGCCGTCCATTGCCGGCGCGGGATGCGCAGCGCCAGCAGCCCGGCCCCGGCGACATATCCGGCGACCTGGCCGATCAGCAGCCCAAGGGTTCCCATGCCGGCGCCGGCCAGTTGCAGCGCAGCTGTGACAGCCGGCTGGGCGAGCTTGCCGTTGGCGATGGCACTGAACGCCTTGCCACGAATCGCCCAGAAATACAGTGCGTTGCAAGCGCCGGCCAGCACGGCGCCGGCCAGCGCCAGATAGAGGTAGCCGGCCAGTCGGGGCGACCCGAACAGTGTGGCGATCTGGCTGCTCCACAGCGCCAGCGGCAGTACGCCGAGCACCGCTACGGCGGCGATCGAGCATAGACTCAACACGAACAGCGCCGCGCCATCGCGGTCGCCTGCCGGCAGGGGTATGACGATTTCGTAGCGCATGCAGGCAACCACCGATATCAGCGACAGCAGGCCGACGAACACGGCCAGCAATCCGAAGTCGCCCGGCGTATAGAGGCGCGTCAGGAGCGGCGCGGCTAGCACCATCAGCGCCTGTCCGCCCACCGTGCCGCCGGCCAGCACGGAGACGCTGCGCACGAATCGATTCTTCGGCAGGACGCGGCGGATCAATGAAGCCAGCATGGTCACGCCTGCCCGGCCCGCATCATCTGGCCCCCACCATGTGGTATCCGCCGCCATAGGCGTATCGCCCAAGGCGGGGACGCATATCGTTGAACACCGTGCCGGTGACGGTGGCCCCTGCGCGATTCAGTCGATTGACGGTTTCATCGATTTCGCCGATGGTGCTGATACCCGCGCGCACAATGCTGAATACGGCGCCGGCATGCGGCGCGACGATCAGGGCATCGGCCGCGACCAGCACCGGCGCCGTATCGATGAGGATGAAGTCGTAGCGAGCGGACAGCCGCTGCAACAGCAGTTCGAAATGGCTGCAAGCAAGCAATTCCGCCGATGTCTTCGGAAGGCGACCTGTCGCGATGAAATCGACGTTGTCGACGGTATTCCTGCGGATTACCTGCTCCAAGTCGACCGCGCCGGCGATTGCTTCGGACAGTCCATTCTCCCTCGGCTGCCCGAAGTAGCGATGCAGATAACCCTTGCGCATGTCGCCGTCGATCAGCAGGACTTTCTTGCCTACCGCCCCCAGCACGACAGCGAGATTGGCCGAGATGAACGACTTTCCAACTTCGGCGGTCGGACCGGTGATCAGGATGACGTTGTTTCTGGCCACGCGCATGGCGAACAGCAGCGAGGCACGAAGGCCGCGCAGGCTTTCGACCGCGCTGTCCGAGGGCGCATCATGGGCAAGCAGGGACAGCGCATTGCCCGCGGATTGCGTCCGCGCGAACAGCGGCGCCTGGCTCGGGCTGTGCGGAATGGCCGCGGTAACCTGCAGTCCCAGCGCATCCGTGATTTCGTGCGGGTCGTCGACCGCGCCGCGCAGGACCTTTCTGCTGAAAGCGGCGCCGATACCGAGCGCGACGCCAAGCACGGCGGAGAAGGCGACCATCATTCCACGCTTTGGCTTGACCGGCCGGATGGGCATTTCCGCCGCATCGAGCAGGCGTGCATTACCCACCTTGGTGGCCGAAATCATGCGCAGCTGCTGCGCGGCATTCAGCAGCGAAGTATAGACCTCCGTGTTGACCTTGACATCGCGATTGAGCCTGAACACATCCTGTTCCAGCGCCGGCAGCTTCTTGATCTTTTCATCGACGGCGGTCAGCTCGCGGTTGAGCGTGCCGATCTGCAGATCGATCGCGGTGACGAAAGGATGCGCTTCCTGGAAGCGGGTCAGCAACTCTTCCCTTTTCTGCTTCAGGTCGACGAGCTTCGCCTGGGCCGCGACGGCCCGTTGCAATGCGCTCTTGGCTTCCTCGTTCAGGTCGATGGTGCCGCGGCTGTTACGCAGCGCGTTATAGGCGCTCTCCGACACCTCCAGCTGGCGTTTCACTTCCGGCATCTGCCGGTGGAGAAAGGCGAGCGCCTTCTCCGCTTCCTGCGACTTGCGGTCTTCGTTCTGGTAGATATATTCTGCGCCGATCTGGTTCACCATCGCGGTCGCCAGTTTCGGGTCGGAGTCCTCGAGGGCGACGCCGATGATGCCCGACTGTTTGCCGCGCTCTCCTATCTTCAGCGCCGCCTGCATCCTTTCGATCACGTCCAGGCGGTCCGAACGCATGAGATTGAAGCGCGCACCAGGCTTCGCCGCGAGGCGTTCGACGCGCAATTCGATGAGCCCGGCGCCGATCGCCGCGCGCAGGGTCATGCCCTCGCGTCCTTCGATATCGATCTGCGCGTCCTCGTGAATGAGCCGATATCTGCCTTCCCCTTCGGCGATCAGCTCGAATGGCTGATCCTGCAGTTTGGCAGGCACGTTGAATACGGAAACCTCGGCGCGTTCACGGCCCCAGACATAGCCGCCGAAGCCGAATAGCCCCGGCTCGGAAAGGTTCTCGCTTCTGCGGGCAATCCATGCGCCGAACAAGGGAAAATATTTCGGCTGCACGCCGATGTACAACTTCAGTTGGTCGACGGCGCGCGAGACCACGAGGCGCGAGCGGAGGATTTCCATCTCGGACGCCGCACCCGCCTTCAGGTCGTAGGCGGTGGTCAGGTCAGCGAGCGGTGTCTTTGCGCCGGCGGCGCCGTCCTCGATCTGAACCAGGATATTCGCTTCGTAGATGGGTTTCGACATGAACGCGTAGGCGGCACCGAGGAGGGTGATGACGAGCGCGACGCCTGCGATCAGCCAGCGATTGTCGAAGACGAAGACGAGATGTTTCGCAAGGTCCAGGGTATCGTCATGACTGCGTTCTGATGGAAGCTGATGAACGATCTGGTTCATGAACGGGCAGGCGGATTCGTCAATACTGGGCGGTCCCAGGCGGCCGTAACCGGGGTGGCGCATTCCGCGGAGCGTGGCATCGCGGCCGCTCGCAGGGAATGAAGATTTGGGACTACTCGCTTCGTCGGGCTCATGTGAATGCTTGCGTGGCGGATGAGATTTTCAAACGAATGTGCGCATTTCCGCGTCGGGCGGCGGCGCAGCATGCCGGCGCCTGTGGACATCACCGGAAATCGGTGTACGTCAGCAGGCCCTACCACTGTAGCCAGCTGGGCTGCAAAAAATAAGTAACGAATTTAGATCCGTCGCTAATGCATGGCGCGCGACGCATTCGCTTTTTTGATCGATCGCGCAAGTGTTTTGCACAGGGACCGTGCAAGGGCGATTCGCATTTTTACGACGTAACTCCGGTTACAAAAATCCCGTCACCAAGGAAAACAAACGCGGTTGATTTCGCGATAGTAATATTGCCGCACGGAAATAAATAACATCGTTTCTTCGGGAAGGGAATGCCGTGAGCACAGGTGCTGAGCTGCGGATGCGCCTTTTCTTCGTCGGCCGGTATTTCCGCCTGCTCTACCCATTTTGCAACCCCGAGTTTCCAGACGGAAGAACTTACTTTATCCAGGAGTCACTGTGCTTAACCGTTTAGCATATCCAGTAGTTTTGGCAGCAAGCTTCGTCGTCGTCGGTTGCGGAGGCAACGCAGTCGATACCGCTGGTTCCGAATCGGGCTCACCTGCGCCCGCCCTTGCGGAATCAGTATCCGTGGCCGAGCCGAAATCGAAAACCGCATCCTAGACAACCGTCGTCGCGGGAGGCGCATTAAGGCA
>JAQGLQ010000562.1 GCA_028292785.1 Noviherbaspirillum sp.
CCGCCTTAACAAAAACCAGCGGTTACTGAACTGCCGCGCGCTTCACCTCTCCTACAAGAGGCCGGCATCGGGCCGACCACGTCCCTTACCGTTTCTCATCGCGAAGGAAGCCGAACCAGTGTCGACACCACCCGCTTCAGACCCATCGCCGGACACAACCCGGCCAATCGCGGCACCCGCATCGGCGCGGCTGCTGACGACGCGCGCGCTCGCGCCTTTGCTGGCGGCGCTTGCCATGCTTGGCCCTTTTTCGGTCGATACCTATCTGCCGGCGTTCCCGCAAATACAGGAATCGCTGGGCGCCACGCCGCTCGAAGTGCAGCAAACGCTGACGGCATACATGTTTTCCTTCGGTGCCATGATCCTGTGGCACGGCGCGCTGTCGGACGCGCTGGGGCGGCGCAATATCATCCTGGGCTCGATGGCAGTGTTCGCGGTCGCATCCCTGGGTTGCGCGTCCGCCCACAGCGTCGAGTACCTCTGGGCTTTCCGGATACTCCAGGGAATATCTTCCGGCGCGGGAGTCGTGATCGGCCGCGCGATCATCCGTGATGTGTATGCCGGCGCGCCGGCCGCGCGGCTGATGTCGCTGGTCACCATGATCTTCTCGGTCGCACCGGCCATCGCGCCGATACTCGGCGGATGGATCGTGCAGCTGTTCAACTGGCGCGCGATTTTTCTGTTCATGTTCGCCTATACCGTCATCCTGATCGCGGTCGCCTACAGGCGTCTGCCTGAAACGCTGAAGCCGGAAAAACGGCAACCTTTCAATCCGCGTTCATTGGCGCACAATTATTTCTCGATATTCCGCTCTCCGCTGTTCCAGATGAAAGCGGGCGCGGTCGCCTTCAATTTCGCGGGGCTGTTTCTGTATGTGGCCGCCTCGCCCGTGTTCATCACCCGGCATCTCGGCCTTGGCCCGCATCAGTTCGGCTGGCAATTCGTGCCGACGGTCGCCGGCATTTTCTGCGGTGCGTTCACCGTGAACCGGCTCGCGGGAAAAGTCCATATTCCGCGGCAGGTCGCGATCGGATTCTGCTTTCTCATCGGCGCCTCCGCGGCCAATGTGGCTTACCACGCCTTCTATCCGCCCGCCATCCCGTGGTCGGTCGCGCCCCTGTTCTTTTATGCCTTCGGCATGTCGGTCGCGGCGCCGGGCACGACGCTGATGGTGCTCGATCTGTTTCCGAATATCCGTGGGACCGTGGCCTCCTGCCAATCGTTCACCCAGACCATGCTGGCGGCGCTGGTTTCGGGAGCGATTGCGCCTCATCTCGTCCATTCGGCATTGTGGCTGGCATCGGGGCAATTGGCCTTCACCGTGTTTGGACTGGTCTTGTGGATAGGCAGCCGCTCCTACACCCAGGTACATGCGCGCGCGGAAGCGAATGCATGGGAAACGATCGAGTAAGCAGGCGGAATTTGGGGGCACGCATGAACGGACATTACGACGCCATCGTCATCGGCACCGGCCAATCCGGCCCTTCTCTCGCCGTGCGTCTCGCGCAGGCCGGACACAAGACCGCAGTCATCGAACGGCACCGGTTCGGCGGCACCTGTGTCAATACGGGCTGCATTCCGACCAAGACTCTGATCGCCAGCGCACGCGTGGCGTACCTGGCGCATCGGGCTGCGGAATTCGGGATCGACGTCGGCGGCTCCATCAAGACGGACATGGCACGCGTCAAGGAGCGCAAGGACCGCGTGGTGAAGGAGGCGAGCGACGGCGTGCTCAAGTGGCTGCAGGGCACGCCGAATCTGGAGGTGATACGAGGGCACGCCCGCTTCGCAGGACCGCATGAGGTGGAGGTCGATGGCAAGCGGCTGGAGGCGGAGCGGATTTTCATCAACGTCGGCGCAAGGGCGACGATTCCGGATATTCCCGGACTGTCCGAGGTTGCCTACCTCACCAATTCGAGCATGATGGACGTCGATTTTCTGCCGGAGCACCTGGCGATCCTCGGCGGCAGCTATATCGCCCTCGAGTTCGCCCAGATGTACCGCCGCTTCGGCAGCGAAGTCACCGTCATCGAGGCCGGCGAGCGCCTGATCGCGCGCGAAGATCCCGAGGTGTCCGACACCATCCGGCAAATACTGGAAACCGAGGGAATCCGCATCATGCTCCGCACGAATGCGCGCAGCGTCTCGCAACGTGCCGGCGGCATCGTCGTCGATACCGGGTCGAACCGGCCCGGGAATGAAATCAGCGCTTCGCATCTGCTGCTGGCCGTCGGCCGCACGCCGAACACCGACGATCTCGGACTCGACAAGGCCGGAATCGGGATGGATAGCCACGGCTATATCGAAGTGGACGAAGAGCTGCGCACCAGCGTACCCGGAGTCTGGGCATTGGGCGACGTCAACGGCCGCGGCGCATTCACGCATACGTCCTACAACGACTATGAAATCGTCGCGGCCAACCTGCTCGACGGCGAACACCGCAAGGTAAGCGAACGCATCCAGGCATATGCGCTATACACCGACCCTCCGCTTGGCCGCGCCGGCATGACCGAACGCCAGGTACGTGCCTCGGGGCGCAAGGCGCTGGCCGGCAAATTGATGATGGCGAGAGTGCATCGCGCCCGCGCGCGCGGCGAGACGCAGGGATTCATGAGCGTCCTGGTCGATGCGGAGACCGAAAAAATTCTCGGTGCGGCGATCCTCGGTACCGAGGGCGACGAAGTCATACATTCGATACTCGACGTGATGTATGCCGATGCCTCCTACACGGTACTGAAGCGGGCGATGCATATTCATCCGAAGGTGTCGGAACTGTTGCC
>JAQGLQ010000563.1 GCA_028292785.1 Noviherbaspirillum sp.
GATGCTGTTCGCGGTCGGCTTCATCTGGGTATTCACCATCGGCGGCTTCACCGGACTGATCCTCGCGGTGGCGCCGATCGACATACAGATGCAGGACACCTATTACGTGATCGCGCATTTCCATTACGTTCTGGTGGCCGGCTCGCTGTTCGCGATGCTTTCCGGCTTCTATTACTGGGGACCGAAATGGACCGGCCATATGTATGAAGAACGGCGCGGTCAATTTCATTTCTGGAATTCGCTGATCTGGTTCAACGTGGCATTCTTCCCGATGCATTTCCTGGGTCTTGCCGGCATGCCGCGCCGCTATGCGGATTATCCCGCGCAGTTCACCGACTGGAATGTGGTCGCATCGATAGGCTCGTGGCTGTTCGGATTGAGCCAGGTGTATTTCCTGTTCGCGGTGGTGTTGCCGATGATCCGCGGGGGAAAGAAGGCGCCGGACAAGCCGTGGGAAGGGGCGGAAGGCCTCGAGTGGACCTTGCCCAGCCCCGCGCCGTATCACTCGTTTGAAGTGCCGCCGGTGGTGAAGTGAGCAAGGCCCATCGTGGGCGCGGCGAATGTCGCATCGGAGACATCCGCCGGTCCGATGCGCCTCAGCGACTCGAGGCCGTGCCGGTTACCGAGGTTCCCGCCAGGCGCGCATTCACCTGGCCGGCGGCGGCCGCGGTAGCCGCCTGCTGCGCGGATTGCTGAGCGGACTGCAGGAACTCTTGCAGCCTTTGCTGCTGCTCCGGCGTCAACGACCTTTGCCTGATCTGCCCGCGAATCTCGCACCCCGGGAATGTCGGGCTGTGCACGTTGAAGTAATAGTTGCCGGCCCTGAGCGTCGCCAGCTGTTCCGCGGTGAAAGTGCCGTTGACTTTCCATTCGACGCTTCCCGGCTCCTTCGCCATTGGAAAGATGATCGGGCCGGGCACGCCCGGAGGCGCTTCATGTATGTGCGCGGCGTTTTCCTGCATGCCGCTGGTGATGACCGAGGCATTGAATGAATTGTCGGCCGGATGCAGGATCAGCACGCCGATTCCTTCGGCCGGACTATTGTTGGGAGGCGTTTCTTCAGCGCTGTTGAGCGTGGTGGTGAAGACCAGCGGTATCGGATCGATGGTGCCGTCGTCGCCGCCGCCGCATGCGGCGAGCGCGGCCAGGGCAAGCAGTGAGAACGCGTATGACAGGGGAGATTTCAAGCTGAGGGTTTTCATGGGAGACCTCGTGAACGGAAGAAAGAGACATGACTTCTCCCCGGCGCCATGCGTGAGCGTCAGCCGCCCGGGGCATTAGTGCCATGCAATCGACCGGCTTGCTTATGAGAGAGCGGCTGCGCGAATCCTGCCGCGGTCGCAGGCGCCGGCGGTGATCATGGACAGGCGCATGCGGATGCAGCCTTCATGCCCATGCCGGCAGAGGTGTTGGCTTGATTAAAGAATCAGTGGGGGAAATGGACTTGACTGGCCGGCACCGGCGAGTACGTGCCGGCCCGGTCCAGGATGACGAACGGAAGAACGCTTGCCGGCGTTACGCCGCAGCCATCTGCTGAGCGGCCTTGACCGCGGCAGCCTTGGCGCGCGCTTGCGAAGGCGGCAGGCGGCGCAGCGTTTTCAGCGCATGCAGATCGTTGATCACGACGGAACGCTGATCGATGGTGATCAACCCGATCGAATTGAAGGCGGAGAGTGTGCGGCTGACGGTCTCGAGCGTGAGGCCGAGATAGTTGCCGATTTCCTGACGGGTCATGCGCAGGTTGAACTGCGTGCCCGAATAGCCGAGCTGGGTGAAGCGATCCGACAGGAACACCAGGAAACGTCCCACGCGCGCTTCGGCGCTCAGAGAACCGAGCATGCTGACCATTGCCTGCTCACGCACCAGTTCGCGGCTCATCGCGCCGTAGATCGAGGACTCTAGATCGGCATGCGCCCGTCCCAGGCCGGTGAAGACCTTGAATGGCAGCAGGATGACGTCGCAATTGGACAGCGCGACCGCTTCGGATGCATATTGCTTGCTGTGGATGCCATCGATGCCGAACATGTCGCCCTTCATCGGAAAGCCGAGCACCTGCTCGTTGCCGGATTCATCGATCATCACGGTCTTCAGGAAGCCGGAGTAGACGATGTACAGCATGTCGAACGGCTGGCCGATTGTGTGGATGCGCTGGCCGGCCTTGAACTGCATGTGCTGGAAAAGGAATTCTTCATCCGCGACGGAGGACGCCGCCGGAATACGCAGCAGGTCGCACACTTCTTTCAGATTCGACCAGAGCTTGCCTTGGCGCTGCACCCCTGCTTCGACTGCGCTCCCTGCGGGACTTGTGGAAGACCGCATTCCCATCGTTGTTGTAGTAAGCATGGCGTTTCCAGGTAAGTGTTATCGGTTTGACTGTGTGAACCGTGGCCACTGCGCTTTGCGCAATAGCAAGCATCGGATGAATTGCATTATTTCAATTTGCCGTGAGGAAGGAAATCAGCACCGGCTTAAATAGAGGGTCGGAAAAAGGCTCAAATACTGTAGGGATTTTCCTACAAGCGACATAAAGCGTTTCCGCGCGTAAATATTCTAGGAGATGCATCCCGGAAAAATATTGGGCCAGGGATTACACTGCTTGTTTTTGCGCGGCTTCGTATCGGTATCTTCCAGTGTCTTCCTGATAGGGTCCTCATGGCAACCATCATCAATCATAGAAACGTCAACATCGTCACCCTCGAGCCGGGCGAAA
>JAQGLQ010000570.1 GCA_028292785.1 Noviherbaspirillum sp.
GGCGTTTTTAGCTCAAACATCCTCATTAAAAACGTGACCCGCCTTTAAAGTATTGCCTGGCTGCAGTTTGAGCCGGCTAGTGTGATCTGGTGGTGATGCACATGTCAGTAACGGAATCGATCCGAAGTTGGGCCAGGCGCATCAAGCGCGACACGGTCATGCTGTGGTTCGCGCGGCGCCACCCGGATACGCCGCTGATCGCCAAGGCGCTCTGCATACTCGCCGTGGCGTATGCGCTCAGCCCGATCGATCTGGTGCCCGATTTCATCCCGGTGCTGGGCTACCTGGATGACGTCATCGTGCTGCCGGTCATGATCTGGCTTGCGGTTCGCCTTCTGCCGGCGTCCGTCGTCGAGACGTGTCGCGTGCGCGCTGCGGAATGGATGATGGAGCAGGGCCGCAAGCCGGCCAGTTATCTTGGTGCGCTTGTCATTATCGGTGTGTGGATTGGCGCCATGTATCTTTGCTGGCGCTGGTTTTCCGGTCTCGTCTGAGTCACGCCGGGTCCTTCGTCTTGCCGGTGCGATGCGTCACCAGCCGGTACACATAGCCGGCAACGATGATCCCGAGAATGATCTTGGATGCCGGGTCGAGATACTTCGCGACCGCCGTATAGTTCGCTTCCAGCACGAAACCGGCGGCGGTAAGCACTCCGGTCCAGATCAGCGATCCGGCCGCCGAATAGGCGAGAAAGGGAAGCAGGCGCATGCCGGCGATCCCCGCCGGGATCGATATCAGCGTGCGTATCGCGGGAATCAGCCTTCCGAAAAACACGGCTTTGCGCCCATGGCGGTTGAAGGTGTCCAGCGCGCTGCCGATATCGTCCGGCCCTACGGTCAGCCAGCGGCCATGCTTCGACGCGAGTTGCTTCAGGCGTTTGCACCCGTAAAACACGCCGGCGTAATACCAGGGCAGCGCGCCGAGCACTGAACCGAGCGTGCCCGCCACCAGCACGCCGACCGCATTGAGTTCGCCGCGCGCCGCGATGAAGCCGGCCAGCGGCATGATCATTTCGGATGGTATCGGCGGAAAAATGTTTTCTAGCGCCATCAGGGCGAATACGCCGAAATACCCGCTGCGGGACATGAACTCAACAATGAAATCGAACACGCGTGGTCACCCCGTCGGTATTTTTATTTCAAGAATGACAGATGCACCGGAATTACGTTTCAACCATGCCGGCTGATTCGGCGATTTATTTGACGAGCTGTAAGAAATCCGTCATGAATCACAGCGCCTGCGCGCGCAACTTCGCGGCGACCTCGCGAATGGTATCGATTAGGAGCTGCACCGCCGGAGTGAATACGGTGTTGGTCCGCATCATCAGCCCGGTGGTGCGCGCCATGACGCCCGAGGACTTTTCCGCGCCTTTCATCGCCAGCGGCAGCCGCGCCAGGACGCGCGCGTCCACCTCATGCTGCACGGCGCTCCACGGAACGAACCATATGGCATCGCTGCTGAGCGTATAGATGCGTCCGAACGACACCGACAGGCTCTCGATGAAGTTCGTAAAAGGTCCGATATTGTGATCGGCGGTAAACGTGTCGGCCCAATGGCGGTGGATCGATCCCTTGATCGGCAGGATAGCCGGGTATTGGCGCAGGCTGGCCGGTTCCACCACCGGATCGGCCAGCAGCGGATGATCCGGGCGCATCACCACCACCAGCGGATCGGCATACAGGAATTCGAAGGAAAGCCCGACCATTTGTTCCGGATCGGAATGGCGGCACAGGACCAGGTCGAACTTGCGGTCGCGCAATTGCGCCATCAGATGGGAAGTGGTGCCGTCGAACAGGGTCAGCTGAACATCATCGACCTGGCGCCGGAACGCCAGCAGCACCCGAGGCACGAATGACGCCATCAGGGAAGGCGAAGCGCCAATGTGGATGATGTCGCTGGCAATGCTGCGCGCCCGCGCCATGGAATTGGTGCCTTGTTGCAGGGCATCGACGCTTGCACGGGCATGTTCGAAAAAGATTTCGCCCTGGCGCGTCAGTGCCGAGCCCCTGCGGCCGCGCTCGAGCAGGCGCACCTGCAGGATCTCCTCGAGCTCGCGGATGGTCTTCGACACCGCCGGCTGGCTGATCGAAAGAGCTGTCGCCGCTTTCTGTACGCTGCGCTGTTCGGCGACCAGCAGGAAGCATTGAAGATGACGGAACTTGATGCGGGCGTCGATCATTGACGTATAACTAAATGGTTATGTATATAGCGCAAAAATATCAATATACATAACTTTATTCAAGCACTATTCTTCACGTCATGATGACTCGACGGCAAGCGGTGTCGTGCTTGACTGATGCCGGCGCTGGTGCCGGTGCCAACCTTCTTCGGCCCTTATGAAAAACACATCGGCAGTCCCACCCAAAGTCAGGCGCTCACCCGTCATAAATGCCGTGTACGTTCTCAAAGCGTTTGCGGATGACGGCGACGAGCTCGACCTCGACGAACTCTCGACCCTGCTCGATGTCACCAGAAGCACCACTTACCGCCTGGCCGCTACCCTGGTGGAGTCGGGCATGCTGGAGCGTAGCGAAAAAAACGGAAAATTCCGCCTCGGCCGGGCCGCATTCGCATTGCGCTCGGTCGCGCGCCGGGACTACGCGCGCGCCACCAGGCAGTAATTCGGTCACCCTATCGCACGCGTGGCGCATGCGGCGACCATCGGGAAGACTGACCCGACAACGAGATTTCACCTTGTTGTAGAGGGATGCGATGATTCGCCGGAACCGTGACGGCCGCAAGCGCTTCTAACCGACATCGCCGAATTTTCCCGGGGGATAGACATGCGCCTTTCACGTCTCTGCTGGATGGCCGTTGCGACAGGCCTGTCCTTTCCGGCATGGGCTGCGGACGCGATTGCGCCAGCCACCCGCGAAAAGGTAGAGAGCTTTCTTCAGAGATTCATCGATCCCAACAAGACACCTTACGAACAGCTTGCACTGTTTACCGACGATGTCGACTATTACGATCACGGCAAGGTCGGCAAGCCCGCGATCCTGAAAGACATCGGCTATACGGTACGGCGCTGGCCCTTGCGGTTTTACCGTTTGGCGGGCATCGATTACATGAAGCGCGATCCCGCCGATGAAGACCGCATTTTCGTCAGTTACCGCATC
>JAQGLQ010000027.1 GCA_028292785.1 Noviherbaspirillum sp.
GGCCGCCCCTGCGCCGCCCTGCCGATCATCACGGCGTCCGCCCCGGTTGCATCGAGCACGAACCTGGCCTTTTCCGGCGTCGTGATGTCGCCGTTCGCCACCACCGGGATCGACACCGCCGCCTTCACGCCCGCGATGGTTTCATATTCCGCTTCGCCGCTGTAGCCATCCGCGCGCGTGCGGCCATGCAGGGTGAGCATCGCTATGCCGCTTTGCTCGGCCATGCGCGCAATGGTCAGCGCGTTTTTGTTCATGCGGTCCCAGCCGGTGCGGAATTTCAACGTAACCGGCACATCGACCGCCGACACCACCGCGTCGAGAATGCGGCCGACCAGGCTTTCATTCTGCAGTAAGGCCGAACCGCACCAGCTCTGGCATACCTTCTTGACCGGGCATCCCATGTTGATGTCGATGATCTGCGCACCGCGATCGACGTTGAATCTTGCGCATTCGGCAAGCATGGCCGGATCGGCACCGGCGATCTGCACCGCCTTCGGTTCCATTTCGCCATCGTGGTTGATGCGACGCGAAGTTTTTTCGCTGGCCCACAGGCGCGGATCGGATGCCGCCATTTCCGACACCGCGTAGCCGGCGCCGAGCTGTTTGCACAACTGCCGGAAAGGCCGGTCCGTCACTCCGGCCATCGGCGCGACAAAAACGTTGTTGCGTAGGGTGTAAGGGCCAATGTTCACGGGATGGGAGATTGCTCGCGGAAGCCGCTATTTTATCGCGATCGCGCAAAGCCTCATCAATTTACAGTGCTGCAATGCATCGTTTTCGTGGGGACGCCATTGATCGCCATGTCGAAGCGGCAATATTCAGGTCGACCGCTATCGATTTCATGATTTGCCTTTCGCCGCGACCGCAGGGTTGAGAGAATACACGCCGGTAATGCTGGCCTGATCGAGGATGTGGCCGCGAATGGCGTCGCGGACTTGCTGCCCGGTGAATTTCCCATCGACCGGCACGCGTTCGATGTCGAGGGCATGGAGCGTGAACACATAGTGATGCACGAGCGTGTCGTTCCACGGAGGGCACGGGCCGTCATAGCCGTAATACTCGCCCGCCATGTCGGCATCGCCGGCGAACCACCCGGTATAGTCATTGATGCCATGCCGCGTGCCGGCGCCGCTCTCCACCTCAGGGCCTGATTTCCCGCGCGGCGTGACTTGCTTGCTGAATTGCCCGGCGGCGATCGAGGTTGTGCTGGCCGGTAAGTCGACCAGGGTCCAGTGAAAGAAGTCGACGCGCGGCAGATCGGCCGGCACGGTTTTGCCTTCCTGATTGACATCGTCGCCGCGTGAAGGCACATCGCGATCATGGCAGATCAGTACCAGCGATTTCGTTCCGGCGGGCAATCCGCTCCATGCGAGGTGCGGGTTCTTGTTACTCGACAGCGCGACATGCGTTTTCGGATCGGCGATGCAAAAAGCATATTCGCCGGGTATGGTTTCGCCATCCTTGAATGAATCGCTCCACAGCTTCATGTTGTCTCCTTGGTTGTTGAAAAAAGCGCCGACAATGATCGCTGCCTGATTCTGCATGCGTCAGCCGCGCGGTTTGGCCTCGAGCCAGAACGTTACCGGCCCGTCATTGACCAGCGACACCTCCATATGCGCGCCGAAGCGCCCGGTTTCCACGGCCGGATGCCGCAGCCGCGCCTGTGCGACGAAATGCTCGAACAGGCGCCGTCCCTCTAGGGGCGCGGCGGCCGGCGTGAAGGACGGGCGCGTGCCCGAGCGAGTATCGGCGGCCAGCGTGAACTGCGGCACGAGCAACAGGCCGCCGCTTACATCCGCCACGCTGCGGTTCATTTTTCCCGCATCATCCGGAAACACCCGGTAGCCCAGCAGCTTCGCCAGCAATGCGTCGGCTTCCTTTTCGGTGTCATTGCGCTCGGCACAGACCAGCACCATCAATCCCGCTCCGATCACGCCGACCGTTATCGTTTCCACCACGACGCTGGCGCGGCTTACGCGCTGCAAAAGCGCGATCATGTACGCGCGGCGCGCTGCATCGTCATGCGAGCGTCACGCGGGCGAACTTGCGCTTCCCGACCTGCAGCACAAAGTTTCCGGCGTCCACTTTCAATCCCTTGTCGCTCACCGGGGCGCCATCGATGCGCACGCCGCCCTGCTCCACCATGCGCAAGGCTTCGGATGTCGAGGGACACAGGTTCGCCTGCTTGAGCAGCTGCCCGATGCCAAGCGGCGCACCGCTCAGGCTGACTTCAGGAATGTCATCGGGAATCCCGCCCTTTGCGCGGTTGTTGAAGTCGGCCAGTGCCTCCTCGGCCGCCTGGCTGGAGTGAAACCGCGCGACAATTTCCTGTCCGAGCAGCACTTTGATATCGCGCGGATTGCGCCCGCCTTCGACTTCTTTCCTGAACTGCGCGATTTCTGCCGTCGAGCGGAACGAAAGAAGTTCGTAGTAACGCCACATCATGGCGTCCGAAATACTCATCAGTTTGGCAAACATCGTGTTTGGGGGCTCGGTGATCCCCACATAGTTCCCCTTGGATTTGGACATTTTTTCAACGCCGTCCAAACCTTCCAGTAGCGGCATGGTCAATATGCACTGTGGTTCCTGGCCATCGTTCTTTTGCAACTCACGTCCGACCAGCAGATTGAATTTCTGATCCGTGCCGCCAAGCTCCAGGTCCGACTGCAGCGCCACCGAGTCGT
>JAQGLQ010000038.1 GCA_028292785.1 Noviherbaspirillum sp.
GCTTGCCTTGTCGCGCTCGCAGAATGTCGTCAGCGCGGCCGCGATTGCCGGCATTTCCGATCCTTTCTACGCGCTTTTCTATTACATGCTCGGATTCCGGTCGGCCACTCCGGTCATTCTCCTGTGCGGCGCCTTCATGGTCAGCGCGCCGTTCCTGCTCAAGCTCACCGGCCGGATCAAGATCGCGGAGGAAGTGTTCGTCTGCGCGGTGTACTGCAATTTCTGCTGGCTGACCTATCACCTCGGCGGCGTCGAAGCGCCGACCGCGGCCTGGCTGATCATCTGCCCGGTGGTTGCCATGCTGCTCGGCGGCGTCGCGACCGGCATATTCTGGCTGGTCATGAGCTGCGCCGCGGTGGTCGGCATCTATTTGCTCGAGGTGGCCGGCGTCCAGCTGCCGGCAAGCCCGATCGAAGACCCGCTGCTGCTCCAGTCGGTATGCGGCATCGGCCTGTTCGTGGTGGTGGTGATCTTCGTGCTGTTTTTCGAGCTGACCAAGACCCAGGGCTTCATCAAGCTGGAACAAGCGCTCAAGATCATTCAGGAACTCGCGATCCGCGACGAGTTGACCGGCACCTTCAACCGGCGCCACCTGCTCAAGCTGATCGAGGACGAGAAGGACAGGGCGGACCGCCTGGCCACGTCGTTTTGCGTCTGCCTGCTCGACATCGATCATTTCAAGCGGATCAACGATACCTACGGCCACTCGGCCGGCGACGTCGTCCTGAGGACCTTTGCGCACGCGGTGGAAGGCAATATCCGCGGGATCGATTCATTCGGCCGCTACGGCGGCGAAGAATTTCTGCTGATGCTGCCGGAAACCGACCTCGACCAGGCGCTGGCCCTGGCGGAACGGGTGCGCATCGAAACCGAGCGCATCGACTTCGCCGACGTATCCGACATGCTCACCGTGACGGTGTCGATCGGCATCGCGCGCTACCAGTCCGGCGAAAACGTCACCCTGACCATCACGCGCGCCGACCAGGCGCTCTACAAGGCGAAGGCCAGCGGCCGCAACCGCAGCATCCGGCACAGCAGCCCCGACATGCTCGACAAGCCGATCGGCGGCGGTTTCGCGGAACAGATGATCGGCATCACCGAATTCGCGCGGGCGGAAGCCATCGCCCTAAATCAGAAGCAGATCGGACCGGAAAGCAGCTTTGGCATCCCGGTCGAGATTCACGCGGCCGACGGGCGCGAACGCGGCGAAACCGAATGGCGGCAGGCATCGCTGGCGCACTACGACCCCATGACCGGGCTGCCGAACCGGCATATTTTCCGCGACCGCCTGTCGCATGCGATGCACCGCGCGACACGCCACAACCTGATGCTCGCGCTGGTCACCCTGGACATCAACAAGTTCAAGGAACTGAACAATGCGCTCGGCTACGAAAAAGGCGACGAGGCCCTGATCAAGGTGGCCGAGCGGATCAAGAAGTGCCTGCGCGAATGCGATACGGTCTCGCGCTGGGACGGCGACGAGTTCAGCATCATCCTCGAGGACGTCATCGACGAAAACGGGGTGCACGTCGTCGCGCAAAAGATCATCGAGGAGTTTTACGAACCGATGGTGCTCGGCGAAACCGAATGCTTCCTGACCCTCAGCATCGGCGTGGTGCTGTTCCCGGATCACGACAGGGACATCGATGGCCTGTTCAAGAAAGCCGATGTCGCCATGCTACGGGCGAAGTCGGCGGGCCAGAACATCTACCGCATCTATTCGTCCGACATGAGCCGGGTGTCGATCGATCCGCTGACGCTGAAGAGCGAGCTGCGCCATGCCTTGTTCCGCGGCGAGCTGTTCCTGCAATACCAGCCGCAGGTCGACATCGTCACCCACACCATCATCGGCGTCGAAGCGCTGATTCGGTGGAACCATCCTCAGCTCGGCTTCATCACGCCCAACCAGTTCATCCCCTTCGCCGAGGAAACCGGCCTGATCATTCCGATCGGCGAGTGGGTGCTGAGGACCGCCTGCATCCAGAGCAGGCAGTGGCGCGACGCCGGGCTGCCGACGATCAAGATCGCGGTCAACCTGTCGGCGCGCCAGTTGAAGCATCCGGAACTGGCCGCCCATGTTCGCGCGATCATCACCGAGACCGGCGTCGATCCCGCCACGGTGGAACTCGAAATCACCGAAGGGCTGCTGATCGACAATCTGCACCGCAGCAAGGAAGTCATTTCGGAGCTGCGGTCGTTCGGCATAAAAATCTCGATCGACGACTTCGGCACCGGATATTCGAGCCTGAGTTATCTGAGCGAACTGCCGCTGGACATATTGAAGATGGACGGCTCTTTCGTGAAGCGCCTCGATAACAGTTCCAGCGGAGAGAACTCGTATTCGATCGCCGACGCGATCATCTCGATGGCGCACAACATGGATCTGAAAGTCATCGCCGAAGCGGTCGAAACCGAAGAGCAGCTCGAATGCCTGCGCAAGATGAAATGCGATCAGATGCAGGGATATTTATACAGTCGGCCGGTGCAGCCATCCGAAATCGCGGAAATGCTGGAACGGCAGATCGTCAAAAAACACAGTGAATGCGAGCCGAAACAGGTCACCGCGGCGACCGCTTAAAACTAATCCAGGGAGAATCCATGTGTCCAAACTAACAAAACCCGCAGTCGTGGCATCGATGATCATGGGCGCGCCGGCGATGGTCCACGCCGCCGGCTTCGCCATCGTCGAACAGAACGCGAGCAGACTGGGCAATGCCTATGCGGGCGGCGCCGCGGAAGCGAACGACGCCAGCGTCATCTTCTATAATCCGGCCGGCATGGCGCATCTCGAGGGCCGCCAGGTCAGCGCGAGCGGGCTGCTGTTCATGCCCAAGTCGGAGTTCAATAATGCCGGTTCGGTTTCCGCGGCCAATTCCCCTCTCGGCGGCGGCAACGGCGGCAATGGCGCCTCGGCCAGCTTCATACCGAATTTGTACTTCATGGATTCGCTCGCCAACGGATGGAAATACGGCGTATCCATGACCGCGCCGGCCGGCGTGCAGATCGAGAACGGCGAGCGCTGGGTAGGCCGCTACTACAGCACCGAGTCGTCGCTCCAGGTGCTGAACATTTCGCCGGCCATCGCCGGCAAGATCGGTCCCGACACCGCGGTCGGCGCCGCCCTCGACATTCAGTACTCGCGCGCGAAACTGTCGAAGGCGCTCGACTTTGGCAGCGCATGCTACGGCGTCGCTCCAGCTCCGTTCTGCATCAGCCAGGGCATGGCCCCCGCATCAAACGATGGCATGGCGAAGGTGGAAGGCCACGACTGGTCGGTCGGCTACCACTTCGGCATCCAGCACGATATCAACGCCGATACCCGCATCGGCGCGCACTATCGTTCCAAGGTCACGCACACCATCGACGGCGATGTCACATTCTCCAATGTGCCCGCCTTCGCGGCGGCCGGTTTCCCGAATACCAGCGCGAAAGCGGAAATCACCCTGCCGGAAGTGGTATCGCTGTCGGCCCTGCACAAGCTGACGCCGGCGCTGACGCTGATGGGCGATGCCGCATGGACGCGCTGGAGCCGCTTCAACGAACTGAGGATACGTTTCGGCAACCCCGTGGTGCCCGACGACGTCACTGCGGAGAACTGGAAAAATACCTGGCGCTTTGCACTGGGCGCAAATTATCGGTACACCTCAAATCTGATGCTGCGCGCCGGCGTGTCGCACGACAAGGGACCGGTTCGGGGATCGCAGCGCACGCCTGCGATCCCTGATGGCACCCGTAATGCGCTTGCCTTCGGAGCCAATTACAAATTGGCGCGCAACAGCTCGATCGATGTCGGGTACGCGCATCTGTTCTTTCCGAACGGCGGCGTCGCGCTGGCGACCCCGACGCAAGGCAGCCTCAGGGGCCACTACAAGAGCAGCGCCGACATCATCGGCGTTCAGTACAATCACGCGTTCTGAATGAACCCCGGGCAGCATTGCAGCGATAAGCTGACCACGCAGCGGCCGACGCTTTCGGTCGATGCGCAGCGTAAGGATGAATTATGGGTAACGCAGACTACAACTTGATCAATCAGGGCGCGCGCGCGGTCTCGCATGAGGTCGAGCAGGAGCTGTACGCATCGGAAAACCCGGGCGGCGAAGCAGTCCTGCGCAGCGGTGCCTTATCCGGGACTACCGCCCAGTTTTCGTTGCCTCAGGGTCCCAATCTGCTTACCCGGACCGAAGCGCTCAATGAATGGCGCGAGACCAGGGCCAGGCATGGCGTCTGGCAGTACGCGCGTTCTCTGGAAGGGCCGCCGCATCCGATTGCCACGGTCTGCGACGAAAGCGGCGTCAAGACCCGGGGTGTGAATTTCGCTTCGCAGGATTATCTTTCGCTGGCTTCGCATCCGGCCATTTACGAAGCGGCCGCCAAGGCGTTGAGGGACTTCGGACCGCACAGCGCCGGCTCCGCCGTCCTCCTCGGCAATACCAGGTTGTCACTGGCGCTGGAAAAGGCGATCGGCGATCTGTTGCAGATGGAACATGTGGCCTTGTTCCCCACCGGCTGGGGCGCCGCCTTCGGCGCGATCGCGGCGCTCGTGCGGCCGGACGATCATATCGTAATCGATCAGCTGGCCCATGCATCGCTGCGGCAGGGAGCGACCTCGGCCACGCAGAATATCGTCACCACCCGGCATCTCGATATCGAGCACGTGCGCCAGGCGCTGCGCGACATACGCCGGCGCGACACCAGGAACGGCATATTGGTCGTCACCGAAGGCCTGTTCAGCATGGATTCGGACATGCCGGACCTGGAGAGGCTGCAGTCGGTGTGCAGCGAGCACAATGCAATCCTGTTCGTCGATGTCGCGCATGACCTTGGCGCCATGGGCCCCGGCGGCACCGGACGCATCGGCATGCAGAACATGCTGGGCAAGGTGGACCTGGTCATGGGCGCCTTCTCGAAATCGTTCGCTTCCAACGGCGGCTTCCTCGCCACCAATTCGCATGCGGTGAAGCAGTACGTAAAGATGTTCGGCGGCCCCCACATGTTCTCGAACGCGCTGTCGCCGGTCCAGGCCGCCGTGATCCTCGAGTGTGTCAACGTGATCCGCTCGACTGAAGGCGATGAGCTGCGCACGGACCTGATGCGCAATGTCCACGCGCTGCGCAACGAGTTCGACTCCTACGGCGTGCCCTGCCTTGGCGAGGCTTCGCCGATCGTCCCGGTGCTGATCGGCAGCGAAAAGGCATCCCGTCTCGCCGGCTGCTTTACCTTCAATCAGTCCGTCTTTGCAAACCAGGTGGAATTCCCCGGCGTGCCGATCGGCGCTTCGCGCCTGCGCCTGCAGGTCATGGCAAACCATAACGTGCAGCAGGCGAAACACGCGGCCCGGGTGATCAAGGATGCAATCGATCATGCGCGGCACATGCTCGACGCCGGCGACGTCAATGAATACCTGCATGAGGCAATGGAAACATCATGAACGGACACGCCATGAACCCGGAAACCGCGATTACCGAACGATTGCGCATGCATGCGCAATCCCCGCACGGGCTCGCCTATACTTTTCTACGGGACGACGGCAAGACTGATGTGACCACATATGGCGCGCTTTACGATGGCGCCCGCGGACTCGCGGTCGAACTTCTAAAACATGCCCAGCCCGGCTCCCGGGCTCTTCTGCTTTATCCGTCCGGTCTCGAATTCATCAAGGCGTATCTGGCGTGCCTGTATGCGGGCATCATCGCCGTGCCCTCGTCCATGCCGCGCAAGTCGCGTCCGTCGCAGCGCCTGGCGGCGATACTCAAGGATGCCGGGCCCGCGCTGATCCTGACCACCGCCGACTGCATGCAGATGATCAAGGGGGTCTGTGCCGGCGAGGAATCGCCGGCCTGCGATTTCCTTGCGACCGATGCGTTGGAGCCGGGCTCGGTCGAAGGAGAGTTGCCGGCGGTGAGCGCCGATGCCATCGCCTTCCTCCAGTACACCTCGGGTTCCACCGGCACGCCGAACGGCGTCGAAGTAACGCACCGCAACATCATGAGCAATGTGGCAGCCATCGAAAAGGCCTTCGGCTTTTCGAAGCGCAGCGTGATGGTCGGATGGCTGCCGCTGTTTCATGACATGGGCCTGATCGGCAACATCCTGGCGCCGCTGTATGTCGGCTTTCCCAGCGTGCTGATGTCGCCGAGCCATTTCCTGAAGAATCCGTTCGCCTGGCTGCAGGCGATCTCGACGTATCGCGGCACATGCGCCGGTGCGCCGAACTTCGGCTGGGACTATTGCGTCGACAGGATTCCCGAAGAAAGAAAAAAGGAACTCGATCTCAGCAGCCTCGAAGTTGCCTACAACGGTTCCGAACCCGTGCGCGCCGGCACACTCGACCGCTTTTATGATGCCTTCAAGACCTGCGGCATCAGGAAGGAAGCGCTGTTCCCGTGCTACGGCTTGGCGGAGACCACGCTGTTCGTATCGGGCGGCCCGCTCAACAAGGCGCCGGTCGTGGTGAACGTCAGCAAGACTTCGCTCGAAGGCAATCAGATCAGAAGCGCCGCGCCGGGCAGCGATGACGCGCGTCCGATCGTCAGTTGCGGCCAGGTCTCCGACAGCATGAGCGTCCTCGTGGTCGATCCCGAAACCTGCCTGCCTTGTTCGCAACGCCGACTGGGCGAGATCTGGATTTCCGGCGGCAGCGTGGCGAAAGGCTACTGGAACCGGCCGGAAGAAACCGGCAAGGTCTTCCAGGCGTATCTGGCCGACTCGGGCAAGGGTCCTTATCTCCGCTCGGGCGACCTCGGCTTCATCCAGGACGGCGAACTGTTCATTACCGGCCGCTCCAAGGACCTCATCGTCATCAACGGACGAAACATCTATCCGCAGGATATCGAACAGGTCATCGAACAATCGATCGACTTCGTCGAACCCAACATGTGCGCCGCCTTTTCGGTCGAAAAGGATAACCGCGAAAGCTTGGCGATCATCGCCGAAGCCAACCGCAGCCTGATGCGCGCGGCGCAGCTCGAACAGAAAGAGATCGGCAGCGAAGCGGACCGGATCCGCGTGAAGAACGAATACCTGGAGAAGCTGCAGGCGCTCGCCGGCGATATCTGCGCGGTCATCAGCGACCAGTTCGATGTGTCGGTGTCATCGATCGCATTCGTCAAGCCGGGCACCTTCCCGAGGACATCGAGCGGCAAGGTGCAGAGGCTGCGATGCAAGCAGATGGCGATGAGCGGCCAGCTCGATATCGTCTACGTCATGCCGGACAGCGTGTTCGACCGCAGGCAGTCGCGCGACCCGGCCGCGCTGTACCGCAATGTGCTGTTCGACCGACGGCAGGCGCGCGATTCCGGCGCGGCAGCGCGCGCGGCGTCCGCGGTTGCCGCCGGCGATACGAACCAGACCATGCGCGCCGATTCCGCGATCGATCGCGAGCAGAGCAGGCAGAAAGCGGACGCGATGATCGAATGGTTCCGCGACTACGCGGAGCGCCGGCTGAATTCCCGCCTCATCGATGAACGCCGCACCGTGCCGC
>JAQGLQ010000088.1 GCA_028292785.1 Noviherbaspirillum sp.
GCACGGCGAGGGACCATATTCACTTCATGCCGCTGAAAGACAATAGATGCGAAATGGCGCGGATGAACTCTTGTCGAATTCGGCGCCGGCCCGCACTCCGGCTTCGGCCACTTCGCGCGCGCTGCGGACATGGTCGTATACCGCATACATCGCGCCAAGCGCGAAATTGCGTCCGCTGCCTATGCCCCAGAAGCGGTCGAAGCTGAACACCTCGCGGTACGAGTACACGCCGAAGATGCCGTGCGGATTCGCGATCAGCGAGGTCAGCTGCGAAGACTCGTACGGGTCGTCCTCGTCTTCCTTCGTGTTGAGGAAGTACTTTTCCTTCAGTATCTCGTGCACCCTCGAAAAGGTCTCGAACACTTCATCGCGGCTGCCGAGCTTGCACTCTTCCTTCATGTTCGCGAGCAGCTTGCGCATGACCGGAAAATGCGCCGCTGTGCCGGCCAGCGCAATATACGAGTCCGCTATCTGAAAAATCTTTTCGTTCGCCTCATAGGCATTGGACAGGCGGGTATCGCCGAAAGTCACCAATGAGTCCGAAGCGATAGCGATTTCGTTGTTTTTCCTGACGACGACGCAGGTGGTCATTGTTCATCTCCGTGAATAAAGGCAGGTGGCGGCAAGAAGGCGTAGCGCTCATCCGAAGCATCAGGAATTCGGTTGCATGTTTCTCCGCATGCAGAATGAAGCGCAGGCCATTCCTTTTACTCGTCATTCACGTCATAACAAGGTCTTGCGCATGTCGCTCAGCACGTCGGCGAGATACACGGAAAAACGCGCTCCCATCGCGCCGTCGATGACCCGATGGTCGTAGGACAGCGACATCGGCATCATCAGGCGCGGTGCGAACTGCTTACCGTCCCATACCGGTTTGATGGCGGATTTGGATAATCCGAGAATCGCCACTTCGGGTGCGTTGATGATAGGCGTGAAGGCGGTGCCGCCGATGCCGCCCAACGAGGAAATGGTGAAGGTTGCGCCCTGCATGTCGGCCGGCTTGAGCTTGCCTTCGCGCGCCTGGGCTGACAGGTCGCCCATTTCCTGCGCGATCTGCACTACGCCTTTTTTATCGGCATCCTTGACGACCGGCACCACCAGTCCGTTTGGCGTATCGGCGGCAAAGCCGATGTGATAGTACTTCTTGAGGATGAGGTTCTCGCCCTTGGCGTCGAGCGATGAATTGAACGCCGGGAATTTCTTGAGCGCGGCGACGCTGGCCTTGATCACGAATGCCAGCATTGTCAGCTTGACACCCGACTTGGCCATCGCGGCATTGCTCCCCTTCCGGAACTCTTCAAGCTCGGTGACATCCGCTTCGTCGAACTGTGTGACGTGGGGAATCATTACCCAGTTACGATGCAGGTTCGGTCCGCTGATCTTCTTGATGCGCGACAGCGGCTGCAGCTCGGTCTCGCCGAATTTGGAGAAATCCAGCGACGGCCACGACAGCAGGTCGAGACCGGCGCCGCCGCCTTTGCCGGCGGGCGCGGCTACCGCGGCGGGAGCAGCTCCGCCGGCCATGACAGCCTTCACATGATTCTGCACATCTTCCTGCGTAATGCGGCCCTTCGGTCCTGAGCCGGTCACGCGGCCGAGGTCCACACCGAGTTCGCGCGCAAACTTGCGGATGGATGGAGATGCATGGGCCTTGGCGCCATTGCCCACGCGTGGTTCCAGCGCTGCGGTCGGGGCGGTTCTGGCTTCGGCCTGCGCCGACGCGGCGGGTGCCGCCGGTGCCACTGGTGCGGTCACTGCCGCAGCCGTCGGAGCCGGCGCCGAAGCGGCGGGCGCCGGGGCTGCTGCGGGGGCGGGAGCGGCGGCGCCGCCTTCCGCATCCAGTTCCAGCAGCAGGGAACCCTCGGCCACCTTGTCGCCCACCTTGACCTTCACGCTTTTGACGATGCCCGCATGGCTGGAGGGAATCTCCATGCTGGCCTTGTCGGATTCGACCGTGATCAGGGACTGATCGACCTTGATCGTATCGCCCGGCTTCACCATTAATTCAATGACTTCGACTTCCTTGAAATCGCCGATATCCGGGACTTTGACTTCCACCATGCTCATAGCGTTCGCTCCGTTCTCGCCCTCTTCTTCAGCGAAAGGGCCGGGGTAAGGATGGGTCCCGGCAGAGCACCGGGCAATCCATCAGACTCCGGCCCTCTCTCATGCGCAGAGAGAGGGAATTGTTAGTCTTGTTTGTAGTGATTTACAGCGTAACCGGATTCGGCTTGTTCGGATCGAGGCCGTACTTGGCAATCGCCTGCGCCACGACGGAAGCGGAGATCGCGCCCTCATCGGACAGCGTCTTGAGCGCGGCGACCGTGACGTAATGACGATTGACCTCGAAGAACTCGCGCAGCTTGATACGCGTGTCGGAGCGGCCGAAGCCATCGGTGCCGAGAACCTTGTAGGAACGTCCCTTCGGCATGAAGGCGCGAATCTGTTCGGCGAAAGTGCGCATGTAATCGCTTGCCGCGACGATCGGACCGGTCGTGCCTTGCAGTGCCCTGGTGACATGGGCAAGGCGCGGCTCGTCGGTCGGATGCAGCATGTTGTAGCGCTCCGCATCCTGGCCGTCGCGCGCGAGCAGCGTGAAGGACGGAGCCGACCAGATATCGGCGCCGATGCCCCAGTCGTTCTTGAGCAGGTCGGCGGCGGCGATCACTTCGCGCAGGATGGTGCCCGAGCCCATCAGTTGCACCCGGTGCTTCGTACCTTTTTCGCCTTCCTGCAGCAGGTACAGGCCTTTGAGAATGTCGGCTTCCTGGCCGGCTTTCAGGCCCGGATGGCTGTAGTTCTCGTTCATCAGGGTGATGTAGTAGAACACGTCTTCCTGATTGCCCACCATGCGCTTCAGTCCGTCATGCATGATGACCGCGACTTCGTGCGCGAACGTCGGATCGTAGGGAATGCAGTTCGGAATCGTCGATGCGAGCACATGGCTGTGGCCGTCTTCGTGCTGCAAACCCTCGCCGTTCAGCGTGGTGCGTCCGGCCGTGCCGCCGAGCAGGAAGCCGCGCGCCCGCATGTCGCCCGCCGCCCATGCCAGGTCGCCGACGCGCTGCAGGCCGAACATGGAATAGAAGGTATAGAACGGAATCATGATGCGGTTATTGGTCGAGTACGAGGTCGCCGCCGCGATCCACGAACTCATGGCTCCCGCTTCGTTGATGCCTTCCTGCAGGATCTGGCCGGCCTTGTCCTCGCGGTAGTACATCACCTGATCCTTGTCGACCGGTTCGTACAGCTGGCCCTGCTGGTTGAAGATGCCGATCTGGCGGAACAATCCTTCCATGCCGAAGGTGCGTGCCTCGTCGACCAGGATAGGCACCACGCGCGGACCGAGATTCTGATCGCGCAGCAGCATGGTGATGATCCGCACATATGCCTGCGTGGTCGAAATTTCACGGCCTTCCGCAGTCGGATCGAGCACAGCCTTGAAAGTCGACAGTTCCGGCACCGCCAGGGTCTCGTCCGCCTTCACGCGGCGCTGCGGCAGGTAGCCGCCCAAGGCCTTGCGCCGCTCGTGGAGGTATTTGATTTCGGGAGCGTCTTCGGACGGCTTGAAGAACGGCACATCGGCAAGCTTGTCGTCAGGAATCGGAATGGCGAAACGATCGCGCATTTCGCGGATCGCCTCATTGTCCAGCTTCTTGGTCTGGTGCGCGGTATTGCGCGCCTCGCCGGACTTGCCCATGCCAAAGCCCTTGATGGTCTTGACCAGCAGTACCGTCGGCTTGTCCTTGCTTTCCTGCGCCTGCTTGAATGCGGCGTAGATTTTGTGCGGATCATGGCCTCCGCGATTCAGGCGCCAGATGTCGTCGTCAGACATCTTGCTGACCATTTCGAGCAGCTTCGGATGCTTGCCGAAGAAATGCTTGCGCACGTAGGCGCCGTCCTTGGCCTTGTAATTCTGGTATTCGCCGTCGACGGTTTCCATCATCACTCGCTGCAGGATGCCGTCCTTGTCGCGCGCCAGCAGTTCGTCCCAATAACCGCCCCAGACCACCTTGATCACGTTCCAGCCGGCGCCGCGGAAATCGGCTTCCAGTTCCTGGATGATCTTGCCGTTGCCGCGCACCGGACCGTCGAGACGCTGCAGGTTGCAGTTGACCACCATCACCAGGTTGTTGAGCTGTTCGCGGCCGGCCATGCCGATTGCGCCCATCGACTCCGGCTCATCCATTTCACCATCGCCGCAGAAAACCCATACCTTGCGGTTCGCGGTATCGGCCAGGCTGCGCGCATGCAGATATTTTAGAAAGCGCGCCTGGTAAATGGCCATCAGTGGGCCAAGGCCCATCGATACGGTCGGAAACTGCCAGAAATCGGGCATCAGCTTCGGATGCGGATAGGACGATAGACCCTTGCCGTCGACTTCGCGGCGGAAGTTCAGCAACTGGTCTTCGCTCAGCCGGCCTTCAAGGAAGGCACGGGCATAGATCCCGGGAGAAGAGTGTCCCTGGATATAGAGCAGATCGCCGCCGTGGCCTTCGGAGGGTGCATGCCAGAAATGGTTGAAACCGATGCCCAGCATGTTGGCGAGCGAAGCAAAACTGGAAATATGGCCGCCCAGGTCGCCTTCGGAGCGATTGGCCTTCACCACCATCGCCATCGCGTTCCAGCGCATCCATGAGCGCAGGCGCTCTTCGTATTCGAGATTGCCGGGGCAGTGTTCCCCGAGATGGGCGGGAATGGTATTGACGTAAGCGGTATTGCTGGAGAACGGGATGTGGGCACCGCGCCGGCGCGCCAGATCGACCATGCGTTCCATCAGATAATGCGCGCGCTCGGGACCTTCGGTTTCGATAACGGCTTCGAGCGCATCGAGCCATTCCTGGGTTTCCATTACATCAGGATCGTTGGCGGCTTGCGCCATGACTTGGTCGAGCTGGGCTGACATATCGTCTCCTCTGTTGGGTGTCTATCCCTGTTTGAAGCGGGGATTAGGCATTTTGTTCAAGATTTGGTTGAGCAGATGGAATCTAGTGACAAGATTTTAACAGCACCCCTTGGCATTTTCAAAATACGAGATTACTTTCCATATTATGAAATAAAAAGAGAAACAAATTGATAACAGCCGACGGTCAGCGCGACATTAGCCTGAGCCGCCAGCAAATACGATGGAGCCCATCGACCGACTTATAATCCTGTTTTAATCTGATTCTCTCCGAACCCCACCATGTCTGCACAAATCATCAATGGAACCACGCTCTCCCAACAATTGAGAACCGACGTCGCCAGGCGCGCGGCCGCGTTGACCGCGCGGGGCAGACAACCAGGACTCGCGGTAATCCTGGTCGGTGACAGCCCGGCGTCGCAGGTGTATGTGCGGAACAAGGTAAAGGCATGCGAAGACAATGGCATTTACTCGGTGCTTGAAAAGTATGGCGCGGACCTGGGTGAAGCGGCGCTGCTGGCGCGCATCGACGCGCTCAATGCCGATCCGCGCATCAACGGCATTCTGGTGCAACTTCCCCTGCCGCCGCATATCAATTCCCACAAGGTAATCGAGGCGATCGCGCCGGAGAAAGATGTCGACGGATTCCATATCAGCAATGCCGGCCTGCTGATGACCGGGCAGCCGCTGTTTCGCCCCTGCACTCCCTATGGCGTCATGAAAATGCTGGAGTCGATCGAATACCCTGTGCGCGGCGCCAACGCCGTGGTGGTCGGCGCCTCGAATATCGTCGGCAAACCGCAGGCGATGCTGCTCTTGCAAGCCGGCGCCACCGTCACCATCTGCAATTCGAAGACGCGCGACCTCGGCCATCACACGCGGCAAGCCGACATCCTTGTGGTCGCCACCGGCAAGCGCAATATTGTCACCGCGGACATGATCAAACCCGGCGCGGTCGTCATCGACGTCGGCATGAACCGCGATGACGAAGGCAAGCTGTGCGGCGACGTCGATTTCGCCAACGCGAAGGAAGTGGCCGGGTACATCACCCCGGTTCCGGGAGGCGTCGGACCGATGACCATCACCATGTTGCTGGTCAACACCATTGAAGCCGCAGAAAGAACCTGACCTGATGAATTCCAACATGAATCCTTTGCTCGATTTTTCCGATCTTCCGCGTTTCGATGCAGTCAAGCCGGAACATGTCTCGCCCGCGATCACCTCTTTGCTGGAAGAAAGCCGCGCTGTAGTAGCACGGCTCGAAGCGCCGGTGCGGCAGGTGACATGGGAAAATTTTGTCGAACCGCTCGAGGATGCCACTGAAAAGCTGAGCCGCGCATGGAGTATCGTGGGACACCTCAATGCCGTCGCCGATACGCCCGAGCTGCGCGCCGCATACAACGAGAATCAGCCGAAAGTGACCGAGTTCTGGACTTCCCTCGGCCAAAACCTCGCGCTGTTCGACAAGTACAAGGCGCTGCGCGCGAGCCCGGAATATGAATCGTTTTCGCCGGCGCGCAAGAAGATCATCGACAACGCCCTGCGCGATTTCCGCCTCGGTGGCGCCGAACTGCCGGACGACAAGAAGGCGCGCTATGCCGAAATCCAGGAAAAGCAGGCGGCGCTGAGCACCAAGTTTTCCGAGAATGTGCTCGACGCCACCAACGATTATGCGCTGTTCATCGAGGATGAGGCGGAACTCTCCGGCCTGCCCGACGACGCGAAGCAGGCTGCGCGCAACGCCGCCGAACGGGACGGCAAGCCCGGCTTCAAATTCACCCTGCACTTCCCGTCGTTTTTTCCGATCCTTCAGTATGCGGACAATCGCGGATTGCGCGAGACGATCTACCGCGCGAACGTCACGAAGGCATCCGAACTGGGCGCAAAACCGGAATGGGACAACACGCGGAACATCGCGGAGATCCTGAAGCTGCGCGATGAGGAAGCGAGGATGCTCGGCTTCGAGAATTTCGCCGAAGTGTCCCTGGTGCCGAAGATGGCGGAAACCGCCCACCAGGTCATCGCGTTCCTGGAAGACCTGGCGCAACGCGCCCGCCCGTTCGCGGAAAAGGATCTGGAAGAGGTACGCGCATTCGCGAAGAAGGAGCTCGGACTCGACACGCTGGAAGCATGGGATATCGCTTATGCCTCCGAAAAGCTGCGCGAACAGCGTTATGCGTTCTCCGAGAATGAAGTGAAGCAGTACTTCCCCGAGCACAAGGTGATCGAAGGCCTGTTCCGCGTGATCCGGAACCTGTTCGCGGTCGAGGTCAAGCCGGATGCCGCGACCACGTGGCACAAGGATGTGAAATTCTTCCGCATCGAAAAGGATGGTGAACTGGT
>JAQGLQ010000124.1 GCA_028292785.1 Noviherbaspirillum sp.
GTGACCGTCAGTACCCCCGAAGAAAACAAATTGTTTCTTGATGCATTCAAAGCAACGCTCGCATCATAATTTTTTATCCATCCGAACATGCCTACGTCACGCGTTGCAGAGATCACGCGCAATACCAACGAGACGCAAATCCGCGTCGTGATCAACCTTGATGGCACCGGCCAGCAGAAGCTGAATACCGGCGTGCCGTTTCTCGACCATATGCTCGACCAGATTGCGCGTCACGGCCTGATCGACCTCGATATCGAAGCCAAGGGCGATCTGCATATCGATGCCCATCACACCGTGGAGGATGTCGGAATCACGCTCGGCCAGGCGTTTGCGAAAGCGATAGGCGATAAAAAAGGCGTGCGCCGTTACGGCCATGCCTATGTCCCTCTGGATGAGGCGCTGTCGCGCGTCGTCGTCGATTTTTCCGGCCGGCCCGGTCTCGAATTCCATGTGCCTTTCACGCGTGCGATGATCGGCGGATTCGACGTCGACCTGACGCGTGAATTCTTCCAGGGTTTCGTCAATCATGCGCTGGTGACTCTGCACATCGATAACCTGCGCGGCAATAACGCACATCATCAGTGCGAAACCGTTTTCAAGGCGTTCGGCCGCGCCGTGCGCATGGCGGCGGAACTGGACCCGCGTGCCGCCGGGACCATCCCTTCAACGAAAGGCAGTCTGTAGTCTGCTGTAGAGCGCGCAATGCCGCGCGCGAGATTTCTTTTTTGACATGAAAACTATTGTTGTAGTGGATTACGGCATGGGGAATCTGCGTTCGGTTGCGCAAGCCCTGCGTCATGTCGCGCCGGAAGCGGATGTACGCATTTCCGGCGAAGTCGGCGATATCCTGTCCGCCGATCGCCTGGTCCTGCCCGGCCAGGGCGCGATCCCGGACTGCATGCGCAGCCTGCGCGAATCCGGGTTGCAGGAAGCCGTCGTCGACGCCTCGCGCTCAAAACCGTTGCTCGGCGTTTGCGTGGGAGAACAATTATTGTTCGACTGGAGCGAGGAAGGCGATACGCCGGGCCTCGGACTGCTGCCCGGCAAAGTCGTGCGCTTTCGCCTCGATGACAAGATGCAGGACGATGGCTCGCGTTTCAAGGTGCCGCAGATGGGCTGGAATCGGGTAAATCAGACACTGTCGCATCCCCTGTGGCAAGGGATCGATGACGGCAGCTATTTCTATTTTGTACACAGCTATTACGCTGTTCCCGACAATCCACAACATACGGCGGGAGTAACGACCTACGGCGCCCCATTTACCTGCGCGATCGCAAGAGATAATATTTTCGCGACGCAGTTCCATCCTGAAAAAAGCGCGTCCGCCGGATTGCAGATTTACAGGAATTTCGTCGACTGGAAGCCTTGACCCTGGTGTCGAGTCCCGTGTTCCGGGTCTCGATTGATTTGTAAGCACTCCTCTAACTTTCAACTATTTCGAACGTAGCCATGTTGCTCATACCTGCCATCGATCTTAAAGACGGTCACTGCGTACGCCTCAAGCAAGGCGATATGGACCAAGCCACCGTGTTCTCCGAAGATCCAGCCGAGATGGCGCGACTCTGGCTGACACAGGGCGCCCGCCGGCTCCACCTGGTCGATCTGAACGGCGCTTTCGCAGGCAAGCCGAAAAACGAGGCCGCCGTGAAGTCGATCATTCAGGCAGTGCGGCAGTTCGCGGTCGACAACGATACTGATGAAATTCCGATCCAGCTCGGCGGGGGCATTCGCGACCTCGACACCATTGAACGCTATCTGGATGGCGGGCTCAGCTATATCATCATCGGCACCGCCGCGGTAAAGAACCCCGGCTTCCTGCATGACGCCTGCAGCGCCTTTCCCGGCCAGATCATCGTCGGCCTCGATGCGAAGGACGGCAAGGTAGCGACCGACGGCTGGAGCAAGCTCTCCGGCCATGAAGTCATCGACCTTGCCAGGAAATTCGAGGATTACGGTTGCGAAGCCATCGTTTATACCGATATCGGCCGCGACGGCATGATGGGAGGGGTCAATATCGAAGCGACCGTCAAGCTTGCGCAAAGCATGACGATTCCCGTCATCGCCTCGGGCGGCGTGCACAACATCAAGGACGTCGAAGCGCTGTGCGCAGTGCAGGATGAAGGTATCGAAGGCGTGATCTGCGGCCGCTCGATTTACGAAGGCACTCTTGACCTGCGTTCCGCGCAGGCGCGGGCCGACCAGCTCAGCGGTCTGGAAGAATCGGCGGAAGAAGAAGACGAAGCATGACTCTGGCAAAACGCATTATTCCCTGTCTCGACGTCACTGCCGGCCGCGTGGTCAAGGGCGTGAATTTCGTGGAGTTGCGCGATGCAGGCGATCCGGTTGAAATCGCGCGCCGTTACGACGATCAGGGTGCTGACGAACTCACCTTTCTTGACATAACCGCCACCTCCGACGGACGCGACCTGATTCTGCACATCATCGAAGCGGTAGCCTCGCAGGTCTTCATTCCGCTCACCGTCGGCGGAGGTGTGCGAAGCGTGGATGACGTGCGTCGCCTGCTGAATGCCGGGGCCGACAAGGTCAGCATCAATAGCGCAGCCGTCTCCAATCCCCAGTTCGTTCGCGATGCGGCGCAAAAATACGGATCGCAATGCATCGTCGTGTCGATCGACGCCAAGACCACCGGCGACGGCAAATGGGAAGTGTTTACCCATGGCGGACGCAAGCCCACCGGCCTCGATGTCATCGAGTGGGCCAGGAAGATGGAAAACCTCGGTGTGGGCGAAATCCTGCTCACCAGCATGGATCGCGACGGCACCAAAAGCGGTTTCGACCTGGCGCTGACCCGTGCGGTATCGGATGCGGTATCCGTTCCTGTCGTGGCTTCCGGCGGAGTCGGCGGCTTGCAGGATCTTGCCGACGGCATCAAGGTGGGCAAAGCCGACGCGGTATTGGCTGCCAGCATTTTTCACTACGGACAGCATACGGTGCAGGAGGCGAAGCGCTTCCTGTCCGAACAGGCAATTCCAATGAGGCTTGCATGAGCATTAAAGCCAAATGGCTGAACAAGGTAAAGTGGGACGAAAACGGGCTCGTGCCCGTTATTGCGCAGGAAGTCGGCTCGAACGACGTGTTGATGTTCGCCTGGATGAATCGCGAAGCCCTGGCAAAGACAGTGGAAATCGGCGAAGCGGTCTACTGGAGCCGTTCCCGCAGGAAGCTGTGGCACAAGGGCGAGGAGTCCGGCCATACCCAGAAAGTGCACGACATACGTCTCGATTGCGATGAAGACGTGGTGCTGCTCAAGGTCGAGCAGACCGGGCGCATCGCCTGCCACACCGGACGGCATTCCTGCTTTTTTCAGAAGTTTGCAGGGGACGCCGAGAGCGGCGACTGGCAGGCCGTGGACCCGGTTCTGAAAGATCCGGAGAGTATTTACAAATAAGGGCGCCAGCAGCGCTCAACGCCGACTTTCCACTATACAAAATGGACAAGACACTAAAACGCTTGGGCGACGTGATTGAATCGCGCAAGCCCGCCAATGGCGGCGACCCGGACAAGTCATATGTGGCCCGTCTGTTTGCCAAGGGCGACGATGCCATTCTGAAAAAGATAGGCGAGGAAGCCACTGAAACCGTCATGGCGGCGAAGGATGCGCGCGCGGGGGGCGATAAATCCAAGGTGGTCTATGAATGCGCCGACCTGTGGTTTCACTCGATGATCCTGCTGGCGCAATTCGATCTGACGCCGCAGGACGTGGTGAATGAACTGGCGCGCCGCGAAGGGCTTTCCGGTCTCGAGGAAAAGGCCAATCGCACAGCGACCGGACGCGAACAAAGCGGCGATTGAGGCAACGAACGAGGCGTTTCCGCTGTCGATTTCGAGCGGTTCCGTACCATGTGCGGCGCACAGCCTTCCTGTCCCCTGATTACGATCCGACCGAGGCAATA
>JAQGLQ010000136.1 GCA_028292785.1 Noviherbaspirillum sp.
TGATCTGGCGGTCGATGCCGGATTCATCCATGTGCTGCAGGCGGACCTGGTCGAGGTCGGAGAGGCAGCGGATGATGTGCCGCGCGCGATCGCTCTGGCTGGTCATGTAGAAGCCGAGCAGGCTGACGAAGCCCGGATCGGGATCGGGACCGTTCAGGATCTTGCGATAGATATCGAACATTTCCTTCGGCGCGAAGGCTTCTTCGGTGGCGATGCGCTTGTAATCCGGATGTGGCTTGTTCATATGTCTCTCTCCTGGTGATGTGAGTAGTGTCCTGAGTCTGGACACCCGGTGGATCTACTTGGCGTCCGCAAAGATATGCACGATGCCTTCTTGAATTTCGGTACGGTAGGTGCGCAGCGCAACCGAGCAAGGCGCGCCGGCGGGTTGTCCGGTCGGCACGTGGAACGCGCCGAAATGCAGGCTGCATTCGACCACGTCGCCGTCGAGCGTGCCTTCCGACAGGCTCGACAGTCCGTGCGTGCACAGATCGTCGGTGGCGTACACCGCGCCGTCGATGTTATAGACGGCGATGGCCTTGCCCTCGATGTCGAACTTGCGCACGGAATTGACGGCGAGGTCCTTGACCGGACAGATGCGATGGCAGGTTTCGCTCATTGACAACTTTCTGCTTGAAACGGACTAAAAAAACGCGGCGATGCCCGCCGCACATGCTTTTATGCGCCTACAGGATGAAACTCACCGAGCCGAGCGAAGCCAATTCATGGGCATCCATGAACACGCGGCGCTCGCGGATGCGCAGGCCGGCCTCGGTGCGCTTCAGCACGTAGCGGTACTTGCCGACGTATTCGCGGATCCGCTCATAGCGGCGATAGCGGTAGCAGACGAAGTTCGCGGTCACCGTCAGCGCATCGTCGCTGCTTTCGATGATGCGCACATTCGTGATCTGCCGGCGCGTGCGCGAGTGCGGATATTCCGCATGGCAGTTCGGATCGTTGAGGCGGATCACGCGCTGGCGGAGGCGCTCGGCGTTATCGGCGATGGTGAACAGGGTCGTCCGATGGCTGCCTTGCAGCGCGTCGTTGGACGGCACCAGGTATTCGGCGTCTTCGGTCAGGAGCTGCAGCCACTCATTGAGCTTCCAGTCGTCCAGCAGGTCGGCTTCCATGTACAGGAAGTCTTCGACTTCGGCGCGCGTGACCGGCGGGCGCAGGATTTCGTTTTTCATGCTTCGCCTTCCGTCATCAGTTTGTTCCAGTGGCGCCAGAATGTGCGCAGATGGTGTTCGTCGCTGTTGAGCTGTTCATTGGCGGGCTTGGCCATGCCGCGCGACATTTCCGACCAGGGGTCGTCACGCCAATTGACCAGGCCCTGCTGTACCAGTTCCAGCGCTTCGACATCGTCCGGCGTGGCGAATCCGCCGGGGCCGTAAAAGGTCAGGAACGCGTCGAGCCGCCGCGCCCGTGCCGATTCGCTTTCCTCGATCGGGCCGAGCGCCCAGGCCGTCACGTGCATGCGGCCCGCGCCATCCGGGAAGAAGGTGCGGATGGTCACCGATGAACCGTCGTTGATCACCAGGTTGGGGAAGATCACGAGATTGCGGTTGGTATCGGCGACGCGCGTGGCGCGCTCCGGTCCAAGGCGCTGAACCAGTTCGGCGCGGATTTCATCCATCTCCGCCTTCGCATCTTCGCCGTAGATCGGAATCCATTTGGCGACCGGCCTGCCGCGGAAATTGACGTTGTCGGTGGTGAAGTGGCCGTTGCCGAGTTCGATTGCATAGCCCTTGGTCGGCAGCACCAGCCCGGCTTCCTTCGGAGGCTCGACCGCAACGCCGGAATTCTTCATGTAATTCAGCCAGGTCGAATGCGTGGTCGGCAAATGGTAATCGTCCACGCTGTTCTCGACCATCAGCTTCCAGTTGGCCTCGACATCATATTCCTGCGAGCCTTCGATGACTTCCATGGTGTTGGACGGGGACTGGTCGATCACCAGGTCCAGGTATTCGGTGGCACGGCCCAGGTATTCAGCCAGCGGCTGGACATCCTTGTCCAGGCACATGAACCAGAAGCCGCGATACGACTCGAAACGCGCCGGACCGCGCAGGCCCAGTTCAGCCTTGTCGAAGTGCTCGCCGTAGGCATCGTCGCCGGGGACGCCGCCGAGGCTGCCGTCGTTCTTGTAGCTCCAGCCGTGATACACGCAGAAGAACCGGCGGGTGTTGCCCTTGGGGACGGTGCTTACCGTCGCGCCGCGATGGCGGCAGGTATTGAAGTGACAGCGGATCGTGCCGCCGGCGTCGCGCACGAAAATGACGGGGCGGCCGGCCACGCGGCGCGTCACGAAATCGCCCGGTTTCTTTAGCTCGGATTCGTGGCCGACATAGATCCAGCACTTGGAAAAGACCAACCGCATCTCGTCCTGCAGGATCTGCTCGGATACATGAACTTCGCGGTTGAGCAGAAACACATTGCGTTTCGCATCATCAATGATGTACGGGAGCTTTTCAGTCATGGAAGTTTTACGCCTGTAAGAAGGTGTTCGGCGGGATTTTACAACACAAATGTCTCTATGTGGGATTTTTGCTGTACTGCGGTATGTAATTCGGTCAAAGTGGGCGTGAAGCAAGCCTTATGCTACTTTTTATTCCTGAAACGAAACGGCGTTACGGCATGCGATCAGTTCCTCGCATTCCATTTCGTGTACCCATAACAATGCTTTTGTCCAATAAATAGTCACTATATGGGAATCATGCATTCTCAAGTATCCGCCAAAATTTCATATTCCGGTGCAGGGCAAGGCAAAGCTATAATGGCGACCGGATTGCGCGCAGTTTGCATCCTGTCAAGTTTCGAGACCACCAACCCCTATTTCGCAGGACTATGGAAAACGCCGATTCGCAAAGCAGCCTGGCCAAAATGATTTCGGTGCTGGACGTGATCGAGGCAAGCAGCGACGGACTCACATTCGAAGAAATGCTGGAGGCGATGAAGCTGTCGCGCTCGACGCTGTACCGCTATCTGAAGGTATTGTCGGAGGCCGGGCTGATCGTCTCGCTGCCGAACTTCGGCTACACGCTGGGACCGCGGGTGGCGGAGCTCGACCTGAAAATGCGGACCCAGGACCCGCTGATCGCGGCCAGCGTTCCGGTGATGACCGAGCTGGCGCGCACCGTGCCGGGCGTCGTGCTGTTATGCCGCAAATATCGCGACAAGGTGCTTTGCGTGCATCAGGAAGGCTCCAGTCCGGCATTCCGGAGCGGCTACGAGCGCGGCCAGGATCGCCCGCTTTTCAGGGGCGCGGCCTCGCGCATCATCCTGGCCTATACCGAGGCGCGCGCCATCGCGCGTCTTTATGCGGAACGCGGCGAGGAGTTCGCGCAGGCGCAGCTCGGAAACTCGCTCGACGAAGTCAAGACCAGACTGGCGCAGATCCGCCAGGCGGGCTATGACCGCTCCACCGCACAAGTCACGCCCGGCGTGACCGGCATCGCCGCGCCACTGTTCGACAGTAAGGGAACGATCACCGGAAGCCTGAGCGTGACGCTCGGTTCCGCCTCGCTGCGGCAAAGCGAAGTCGATCAGATCACCGAGCGCGTCAAACTGTGCGCCGGCATCGTCTCGCAAGCCATTTCGCGTCCGCCAGCGCTGGGCGGCGCGCGCTGAGCCATCCTTGATCCTTACCAGGACCAGCTTCCGGTAATGAGAAGGTGAGTTAGCGGAAAGCGAAAATATTCCGGATGCGGCGCAGGATTTCAAAGCGGCCTTTGCCGAGCCGTATGGAGTTATGCATGACTTTTCTCATTACTTCCCCCTTATTGTGTATGAGAAATAGTATGCGGAAGCAATACTACTTGCCTATGACAAATCTCAAGAATCGACGAAGGAACTCATAAAGGCAACGCTTGCGGAGCGCAGGCGCGCGATATCAGAAACCGAGTCCTATTCCAATCCCGCCCCCGCTCCTGCGGCCCCAACTGCCGATCCCCACTCCCACACCGACGCGCGGTCCCGGTGAAGCATAGACCGGGGCATTGCGGTTCTGTACATCGGTGACATCCTCGGCCACCGTCTGGTTGACGGGGTCACGGCGGTAGGCATTCGAGGCACATCCAGCCAGCAATGCAGAAAACAGCGCAACTAAAAAAAGACGTGACATGACAGGCTCCGGCAACATGGTGTCTACTTTAGAACCGCCGCATTTCCGCAGGTTCATCGGGCTCACCTGAAGCGGTTGCGTCATATCAAACGCATCGGAGCGCGTGTATATCATCAACAGCAATTTCGCAGGAAACCAGTCTCATGGCAGTCATCACAGAGCTCACTCTTTATCCGGTCAAGTCATGCGGCGGCATTGCGCTGCAGGAAGCAGTCGTGACCGGCGCCGGCCTCATGAGCGGAAACGTTCGCGATCGGGAATGGATGGTAGTCGACGCTACCGGCAGCTTCGTCACGCAGCGCAGCCATCCGAAGATGGCGTTGATCATGCCGCGCCTTGCGTCCGAAGTACTTGAATTGCATGCGCCCGGCATGGCGGTGTTCGAACTGCCGCTTGCGCGTGCCGAATCGGCGCGGACTCTGACGGTGGAACTATGGGAGGACGCGCTTGAGGCCCGGGACTGCGGTGATGCGGCGGCGGCCTGGGTTTCCGGTTTTCTCGGCACGCCGTGCCGGCTGGCGCACTTCGATCCGGGCGTTGCGCGCTTTGCCGATCGGCGCTGGACCGGCGGGGTGGAAGTGCCGGCCCTGTTTTCCGATGGCTTTCCGATGCTGCTGGTGTCCGCGGCATCGCTGGCCGACCTGAATGCGAAACTGGAGGCACGCGGCAGGGAGACGCTGCCAATGAATCGCTTCCGGCCGAATATCGTGATCGACGGGATAGCGGCCTTCGAGGAGGACTATGTGCGGACCTTGACCATCGATGGCGCCGTCATCAAGCCTGTGAAACCCTGCCCGCGCTGCCCCATTCCTTCCGTCGACCAGGCCACGGGCATGATCGGCCCCGATCCGCTCGACATTCTTCGCGGCTATCGCGCGGACCCGCGCGTCAGCGGCGGGATTACTTTTGGAATGAATGCGATTCTTGCGGAGGGCGAAGGCCGCGTGCTGCGGGTGGGATGCGAAGCCGAGGTCGATTTCGCGTTCTAGAGCAGATTTCGTATCAGGTTTCGAGCTTCGCCTGCAGCGCTTCGTACTTGGCCTGCAACTGTTCAGGCGTTTCGCGCCAGGCGGGATTGAAAGGGATGCAGCTTACCGGGCAGACCTGCTGACACTGCGGCTCGCTGAAATGGCCGACGCATTCGGTGCATTTGTTGGGATCGATCTCGTAGATGTCCGGCCCCATGTAGATCGCTTCGTTCGGGCACTCCGGCTCGCATACGTCGCAATTGATGCAGTCGTCGGTGATCATCAACGCCATGGTTGCCTCAATCCTGCTGCGCCGCCGCGGCTATCTTGACCTTCAGCCATTTCTCGACCGAAGGAAAGACGAATTTCGAGACGTCTCCGCCGAGGGTCGCGATCTCGCGCACTATCGTGCCGGAGATGAACTGGTACTGGTCGGATGGCGTCAGGAACAATGTTTCGACGTCAGGCAACAGGTAGCGGTTCATGCCCGCCATCTGGAACTCATATTCGAAGTCCGATACCGCGCGCAGGCCGCGCACGATGACGCGGGCATCATGCCGCCGCACGAAGTCCTTCAGCAGACCGGCAAAGCTTTCCACCTGCACATTGGGATAATGGCCGAGCACCTCGTTGGCAATCGTCAGACGCTCGTCGAGAGAAAAGAACGGTCTCTTGTTCTTGCTGTCGGCCACGCCGACAACCAGTTTGTCGAACAGGCCGGAAGCGCGGCGTACCAGATCCTCGTGCCCACGCGTGAGCGGATCGAATGTACCTGGATAAACGGCTGTGACCATGAAGGTTCCTGACCAGAAGTAGAACGCGCAATTATGCCTCAAATTCAGGCGATGTTTTGCATTGCAGCAAATGATAGAAGACCATTCCAGCCTTGTCCGCCCGTATCGCGTTCCATCCGGCCATCCATTCGGGCGAGGGCTCGGCATCCAGGGGGGCTTCGGATTCGGCGTACACTACGCCGCCTTCCGTCAGCAGTCGTTGGCAAATCGGCAGTATCTTCGGTAGCCAGTCGAGATGATAGGGCGGATCGAGGAATATCACATCGAAGCGTGCGCTCCCGGCGGCCATTTTCTGCGCCATGGCAAGCGCATCGCCGCGCGCGATGCTGACCTGCTCCGCCTTCAGCCTGGCTTTCGTGGCTTCGAGGTGCGCAAGCGCCGATAAGTTCTGCTCCACCATGGCCACCCGGCCGGCACCGCGGCTGGCGGCTTCGAAACCGAGGGCGCCGGTGCCCGCGAACAGGTCGAGGCAGGCGATTGCATCCCAGTTTCCGCCCAGCAGATGATTCAACCAGTTGAAAGCCGTTTCCCTTACCCGGTCCGGCGTCGGACGCAGCCCTTCGGCATCGAGAACGGGAAGCGAGGTGCGCTTCCACTGTCCGCCGATGATCCGAATCTGGCGCGACGGCTTCTTGCCTTGCTTTTTCTGCATGCTTACCTTGCGCCCACCACCACTGTCGCAAGGCGCTCTGGAGCGATTTTCTTGTTGAATGCGGCCTTGGTGTCCGCCGCCGTCACCTTGCCGACATTCGCGGTCCATGTATCGAGGTAATCGAGCGGCAGGCGGTAAAAGCCGATCGCGGCGATGTTGTCCAGGATCTTGCGGTTGTTGTCGATGCGCAGCGGGAAGCCGCCGATGAGATTGTCCTTGGCCGCCTTCAATTCCTGCGGCGTGGCACCGTCGCGCAGGAAAGCGGCGAGGGTCTGCTGCACCACCTTGAGGGCTTCATCGGCCTGTTCCTTCTGCGTCTGCAGACCGGCCTGGAATGGTCCCTCTTGAGCGAGCGGATTGAAATAACTGTAAGCGCTGTATGCCAGTCCGCGCTTTTCACGCACTTCGCGCATCAGGCGCGAGACGAAGCCGCCGCCGCCGAGGACGTAGTTGCCCACGGTGAGTGGAAAGTAATCGGCATCTCCGCGCGCCAGCGCCGGCGCGCCGACCAGGATATGCGCCTGCGAGGCGGGATGGTCGATGCGCTCTTCCTGACCCTGCGTGACGGGCACGTCGGGCAACGGCGGCAAGGGTTCGCCGCGCGGCAGACGCTCGCTCAGTTGCCGCGCGATGGCATCGGCCTCGGGGCGCGTGATGTCGCCGATCATCGAGATGATCGCGCGGTTGGCGACGTAATGCGCCGCGTGGAATGCAAGCAGATCGTCGCGCCCGATCGCCCCGATCGATTCGACGGTTTCATGACTGCCATAGGGATGCGCGCCATACATCAGGCGCCAGAATGCCTTGCTGCCGATCGATTCGGGCTTGGTATCGGATTCCTTGATGGAAGCGATGAAGCGGGCCTTGTCGCGCGCCAGGAAATTTTCCGGATAGCTGGGATGCGCCAGGACGCGCGCAAGCAAGGCAACGGCCTGCTCGCGTTCCTTCGCACTGGACAGCGTGCGCAAGGTCGCCCCGGCCCGATCGGCTCCGGCGCCGCCGCCGCGCTGCGCTCCCGTGTCCGCGAACGCGTCGGAAATCTGTGCTTCCGTCATCGCCGGTTCCGCCGCCGAGGCGCCTTCCCGCAGCCCGCGGGCAAGCATCGAGTTCGTCAGCGAGGCCACGCCGGATTTACCCTGCGGATCGCGGCGCGACCCGGCATCGAATTCGACGCTGATGTCGAGTATCGGAATGGAATGGTTTTCCACGAACAATACGCGTGCGCCGTTGGGCAGCGTCCACGACTCGATCTTCAGGGCGGCATGGGCGTTGAAGCTGAGGATGGCGCTCGCCAAAGTGAGAATTGCAAGAATCAGTTTTTTCATATCGCGTATGTGTTTGGGACTGGTAGCGCGGGACTAGTGGCGCATGCCGGCCGGCGGAGCCTTCTTCTCGGACAAAGGCAAGGGGACGAGGGTGGCGATCGTCAGCGCATCGTCGCCGAAATACTTGCCTGCAACCGCCTGCACCTGCGGCGCGGTGACCGCCTTCAGCTTCTCGATGATCCTGTCGATGTTGGTATGCGAGAGCCCGGTCATTTCCATCACGCCGATTTCCATCGCCTGGCCGAAACTGGAATCGCGTTTGTAGATCTGCCCCGCGATCAGCTGGGTCTTGACGCGTTGCAGTTCCTCTTCCGATACGCCTTCGCGGGCGATGCGTTCGACTTCGGCGCGCAGCAGCTTTTCGAGCTGCTCCGTGGTCGTGCCGGCGGCCGGCGTGCCATCGAGCAGGAACTGCACCGCGCCGCGCGCGATGCCGGAATAACCCGCCCCCACCGAATTGGCGGCGCGGTCGGTGCGCACCAGCTTGGCATTCAGGCGCGCATTGTCGTAGCCGTCGAGCACGGCTGCCAGCACTTCAAGCGCATAGGCGTCCTGATCCTTCTCGACATCGCGCAGCGCGGGCACCTTGAAGGCCAGCGTGACGTAGGGATTTTCGGCCGGTGCTTTCACAGTGACGCGCTTGATGCCGCGCTGGGGCGGCTCATCCTGCGGCTTGCGATGCGGCAGCTTCTTCGCCGGGATCTTGCCGAAATGTTTTTGCGCCAGGGAATATACCTGCGCGGCATCGACGTCGCCGGCCACGACCAGGGTGGCATTATTGGGCGCATACCAGGTCTGGTACCACGCCCTCACATCGTCGAGCGTCATGTTCTGCAGATCGCTCATCCAGCCGACGATCGGATGCTGATACGGGTGCGCGGCGAAAGCGGTCGCGTTGAGCGCTTCATATACCAGCCCGGTCGGCTGGTCCTCGGTTCGCCAGCGGCGTTCTTCCATCACGACCCGGATTTCCTTGGCGAATTCATCTTGATTGAAGGTCAGGTTTGCCATGCGCTCGGCTTCGAGTTCCATGACTTTTTCAAGCCTGGATTTTTCGAGCTGCTGGAAATAGGCGGTGTAATCCTTGCTGGTGAATGCATTCTCGCGCCCGCCCAATGCAGCCACGCGCTTGCTGAATTCGCCGGCCTCGAGCTTCCTGGTTCCCTTGAACATCATGTGTTCGAGAACATGGGCCACGCCGGTGGTGCCGTTTTTCTCGTCGATCGATCCGACCTTGTACCAGACCATCTGCGCAACGGTCGGGGCGCGATGGTCTTCCTTCACGATGACTTTCATGCCGTTCTTCAGCATGAATTCCTTGGCGGGCTCCGAATACGCGGCGGACGGCGCGAAGGAAAGCGCCCACACGCATAGCAATGCAGTGATCCGAAAGTTCATAGTCTGTGCTCTGTTAGAATGTGGTTGATTGTATCTTCTTTCGGTAATGCCCTCGCAGGCGCCGCTGACCGCATTCCTTCCTATTCCGATGTTTAGTTTCTTCAAGAAAAAATCAAAAGATCCGTCGGCGGCCGAGCCGGAAAACGCGCAGGCGCCCCTGCCCGAGCCTGTCCTGGAGACGAGTCCGGACGCGTCGGCGGACACTCAGTCCCCCGAACAGACACGGTTCGGCTTCTTCCGCAAAAAGGCGAAAGATGCGCCGAAAGATGAGCCGGATACGGACGCGACGTCGTCTGCGCCTGACGCGGATGCGAACCGGCCTTCCCGGCCGTCTGTTGTTGAGCCGGCTCCGGAGGAAATCGTTCCGCCCGCCCCGCGCCTGGCCGATGAAAAACAGTCCTGGATGCAACGGCTCAAAGCCGGCCTGTCGAAGACGTCCTCGAACCTGACCACGCTGTTCGTCGGCGCCAAGATCGATGACGACCTTTACGATGAGCTGGAATCGGCGCTGCTGATGTCGGATGCAGGCGTGGAAGCCACCCGATTCCTGCTCGATTCACTGAAGAAAAAGGTGAAGGACGGACGGCTTACCGAAGCCGCGCAGGTCAAGGCCGCGCTGCGCGACCTGCTCCTCGATTTGCTCAGGCCCTTGCAGAAACCGATGGTGCTGGGCCGCCACCAGCCGATGGTGACGATGATCGCCGGTGTCAACGGCGCCGGCAAGA
>JAQGLQ010000173.1 GCA_028292785.1 Noviherbaspirillum sp.
TGCGAGGAAAGCCAGGCGCTGCAGGACCTGGTGCTGTATGGCCTGAAGCGGCATGACATCTTTTTTTCGGCGGCGCTGCCCAAGCATATCTCGCCGCCGCTGTTCAATCGCTATGGCGGCGCGGCCAACAGTTTCGGCAATCATGTCGACAGCGCGGTGCGCTATCTGCGCAACGGCGCGCGGGTGCGCACCGATATCTCGTGCACCCTGTTCCTGAGCGAACCGGATGAGTACGATGGCGGGGAACTGGTGGTCGAAGACATTCACGAGAACCGCATGGCCAAGTTCGCGGCCGGCGACATGGTGCTCTATCCCGGCAACAGCGTGCATCGGGTCGAGCCGGTGACGCGCGGCGAGCGCCTCGCCGGCTTCTTCTGGATCGAAAGCATGATCCGCGGCGCGGAGGAACGCACCCTGCTTTTCAACATGGACAGGCATCTCATCCGGCTGCGCGGCACGCTCGGCGAAACGGATGAGGCGGTAGTGGGCCTGACCAGCACTTACCACAATCTGCTGCGCATGTGGGCCGACACATGAGCGATATCCCGGCGGTCGAACCGGTCCCGGCCGGCATAGTCACGCTCGACGACCATCAGTTGCACGCGCGTGAGCGGCTGGACGATAACGCCTGGGCCTATTTCAGCGGCGGGGCGGCGGACGAGATCACGCTGCGTGCCAATCGTTGCGCATGGAACGGCATTCAGCTGTCACCGCGCATCCTGCGCAAGCTCACAGGCGGCCATACCCGCATGCAGCTGCTGGGGCGCACGATAGAACACCCGATATTCCTGGCGCCGGTCGCCTTCCAGCGCATGGCGCACCGCGATGGCGAACTGGCGAGCGCCTACGCGGCGAGCATGCAGCACGCTGGAATGGTGCTGAGCACACAGGCCAGCGTGCCGCTGGAAAACGTGGCGCAGGCTGTACGCCACGAACCGCTGCACGGGCCGCTCTGGTTCCAGCTGTATATTCAGCATGACCGCGGCTTCACCCGGGAACTGGTTCAGCGCGCCGAACAGGCAGGCTATGAAGCACTGGTCGTTACCGTCGATGCCGCGAGCAGCGGCGCCCGCGACAGGGAGCGCCGCGCCGGATTCAGGCTGCCGCCCGGTATCTCCGCCGTCAATCTCGCAGGCTTGCCGCCGCCGCCGACGCTGTATCTCGAGGCGCATCAAAGCCGCATGTTCGACGGCTTGCTGACCAACGCACCGACCTGGGACGACATTGAATGGCTGCGCGGCGCGACCCGGCTGCCCCTGCTTCTGAAAGGCGTCATGCATGAAGACGATGCGCGCCTTGCGCTGGCAAGCGGCGTCGACGGCCTGATCGTCTCGAATCATGGCGGAAGAACCCTGGATACGGCGCCGGCCACGGCGGCCGTGCTGCCGCGCATCCGCGATGCGGTCGGCGGCGCGGCGCCCATCCTTGTCGATGGCGGTATCCGGCGCGGCACCGATGTGCTCAAGGCGATTGCGCTGGGCGCGGCGGCCGTGCTGATCGGACGTCCTTATGTGTTCGGGCTGGCGAATGCGGGCGCGATGGGCGTGTCGCATGTCCTGCGCCTGCTGCGCGATGAGCTGGAAATCGCCATGGCGCTGTGCGGATGCGCCACCTTGCAGGAAGCGGCATCGAAAGACTCGATCATCTTCCGTTAAACGCGGGACGTGGCAGCTTGCCCGCCCCTCATCTTCCTCTCAGCATCAGCCATGCGCCGCTCCGGTCGGCGCAAAGACCCTGTGAAGGCCCGCTTGCACAGCGGTAGTCGGCGAACAGATTGACAGCCGCCCACAGCACGATGCCCAGCATGAACAGCACCACCATCAGCTGGACGATGGTCAGACCCCGGCTAGCCTTGATCGGATTCTTTCGATGGATCTTGCGCATCGCGGCCTACCGGGTCCCGGATGTTTCCGCCCGTGGAGCGGACTTGCGAAAGATGCGCTTCACGATGGTAACGACAGCCAGCACGACCGCGCCCGCGATGATCCCCGCCACCGCGTTCAGCACGGTCGGCGTGACGGCTCCGAGCAGGCCGCTGACGGCGCCGGCGCGGTGGGCAAGGTCTTCGATGATCTCGTGCGCCATCGGGATGCCGTGCGTGAGGATGCCGCCGCCGACCATGAACATCGCGGCCGTGCCGGCGATCGACAAGGCCTTCATCATGTACGGCGCGGCGCGCAAGATGCCGTTGCCGAGGCTGCGCTGGAACTGCCCGGATTTCTTGCTCAGATACAGGCCGGCGTCGTCGAGTTTGACGATGCCCGCCACCAGGCCGTACACCCCCACCGTCATGATGAGCGCGATACCGACGAGGACCATGACCTGCGTGCTGAAAGGCGCTTCCGCGACGGTGCCCAGCGTGATCGCGATGATCTCGGCCGACAGTACGAAGTCCGTGCGTACCGCGCCCTTGATCTTTTCCTTCTCGAAGGCAAGCAGATCGACTTCGGGCCTGGTCAGCGCCGCGACATGGCGCTCGTGCTGCACCTCGTCTTCCCGCGCATTATGCAGCCACTTGTGCGCCAGCTTTTCGAAGCCTTCATAGCAGAGGAAGGCGCCGCCCAGCATGAGCAGCGGCGTCACCGCCCACGGCGCGAAGGCGCTGATAAGAAGCGCGGCGGGCACCAGGATCGCCTTGTTGATGAACGAACCTTTCGCCACCGCCCAGACCACCGGCAGTTCGCGGTCCGCGTTCAGGCCGGTCACCTGCTGGGCGTTGAGCGCCAGATCGTCGCCGAGGACGCCCGCGGTTTTCTTGGTCGCTACTTTGGTGAGGACCGACACATCGTCGAGGATGGTGGATATGTCATCGATAAGGGTGAGCAAACTGCTTCCGGCCATGTCGGCATTCCTTGTTTCTGATTTAAAAATTCGAGGTGAACGTGGCGACGGAAACCAGACATTCCCTGATGAAACATCCGGCGCTTTTCAGCGTGTATTGTTGGGCCGCGCCATCGGTAGTCTAGTTCCATCATCAAGTGTAGCAACGGAAGGTGACACCGATATTGTTCTGCTTTAACTTTATCGCCGCAGTTCCGGAATTCAGCTGCTACATACGCCTGTCACGAAATTTCTTTAAGATGATAGGCAGACCGGATAGCCCTTCCAACCCAAAAGGAGAATCGACCATGGCAACAATCCGCATGTCAACACTCGAGGTGCAGGTGGATAACACCGTTTATTCCTTCGATACGCCGCATGATGCCGACGCCTTCGAAGCATGCGTCGCCACTGTTGATCTGTCCTATTGCGAGACCAGGATTCGCGCCACCGGCAAGCGGTCGCTGGAACAGGAGAACGGCATCCCGACCACCAGCCTTGAATAGAAAGGCCGCGCCGGCCATCCTGAACGTCCATGATTAATCCGGGCATAATTGCCGCTTTCCACGACTTTCAGGCGCCGGATGATCACGGATCCGATTTTTTATTTGCTGGCCATACCGGCGGTATTTCTCACGGGCCTTTCGAAAGGCGGATTCGGCGGCGCGTTGGGCGGCACGGCGGTGCCGCTGATGGCGATTGCGATTTCTCCGACCCAGGCCGCCGCCATCATGTTGCCCATCCTGTGCGTGGCGGATCTTTTCGGCCTGCGTCTTTATTTCCGCAAATGGAACGCCGCCGTTCTGAAAGTCGCTATCCCCGGCGCCCTGACCGGGGTTGCGCTCGGGGCGCTTACCTTCGGCATGCTGAATGACGATGCGATCCGGCTTCTGATCGGCGCCATCGCGGTCGCCTTCGTTCTCATGAAGCTGTTGATGACCGCTCCCGTGCAGGCGGTGGTGCCTTCGGTGTTCAAGGGGGCGTTCCTGTCGGCGGCATCGGGCTATACCAGCTTCGTCGCGCACGCGGGCGGGCCGCCGATCATGATGTACCTGCTGCCGCAGCGCATGGATAAAACCACCTATGTCGCCACGGTCAATATTTTTTTCCTGCTCACCAACGCGGTCAAGCTGGTGCCGTATGCCTGGCTCGGCCAGTTTTCAGTCGCGAACCTGCTCGCCAGCGCCGTGCTCGCGCCGCTGGTGGCGGTAGGGGTGATGGGCGGCTACTGGCTGCAGGAACGAGTCAGCCAGGACCTGTTCTACAAGGTCGCTCAGGCCGGACTATTGATCACCGGCCTGCAACTGATCTATGAGGGCGCGGGCAAGCTTTTTGTCTAAGGTCGCGACGTCACGTCATGCCCGTAAATCCATTCCACGCCATAGGTATGCTTCGACGGCCGGAAGAATTTGCTGATCGCATAGCCGATGTCGCGGCACATGCCGACCAGCGGCGACTGCGTCTGATTCACCCGCGCCCGCGCGCGTGAAGCGAGCTGCACCTGCGCCGTACGCGGCCGCCGTTCCGCTTCGTAAGCCTTCAATGCCTGTTCGATATTGTCCGGCTGCCGCGCGAGCGCGGTCGCCAGCGCATAGCCGTCCTCCACCGCCATGCATGCGCCTTGCGCGAGATAGGGCAGCATCGGATGCGCGGAGTCGCCGAGCAGGGTAATGCGCCCCCTGGTCCATTGCGGCAGCGGATCGCGATCGAACAGCGCCCACTTGTAGAGGCGGTTGGTGTTCTCCACCAGCTGGTTGATGCTTGGATGCCAGTTGGCGTAGGTTTGCAGAACCTCTTCCTTGTCGCCCTCGATCTTCCAGGATTCCTGGCGCCAGTCCTGCTCGAAGAACGCGGCCCAGTTAATGATTTCGCCGCCGCGCACGTAATAGGTCACGATCGTCGAGCGCGGGCCGAACCAGGCCGTCATGTCGGGCGAGACGAGATCCTTCGGCACCGAGTCTGCCGGCACCAGGCCGCGCCAGACCACCACCCCGGTGAAGCGCGGCGGCTGCGCGCCGAACAGCGATTCGCGGATCACCGAATGGATGCCGTCGGCGCCGATGACGACATCGCTTTCGACCTGCGTTCCATCGGCGAATTCGAGAACGGCGGTGTCGCCCACGGTGCGCACGCCGGTGCATTTGGCGTTGAGCCTGACGCGCTCCATCGGCATCGCTTCGACCAGCGCGGCATGCAGGTCGCCGCGATGGAAGGTGTAATAGCCGGCGCCGAACTGCTGGTGGTACACGCCTTTCATGCGCGTGGTGGCGGTGGCATTCCCGGTCTTCCAGTTGCGCACCACATGCGCCTCCGGTTCGAATGCGGTGCGCAGCACCTGCTTTTCGAGCCCGAGGCTCATCAGGACTTTCATGGCGTTCGGCGCAAGCTGGATGCCGGCGCCGATCTCGGCGAGTTCCTTGGCCTGTTCGAATACGGTGACGTCAAACCCTTTCTGCAGCAGAGCCAGCGCGGCCGTGAGCCCGCCGATGCCGCCGCCGACGATCGAGATACGTGGTGCGTGTTTCATGTGAATAGCCTTTTCGAATCAGAATAATTGCCGCCGCACGTCACTGCGGCTCGACATTGGACTGCCGCAGCAGGGTGGTCCATTTCACGGTTTCCTTCTTGATCATTTCGGCGAATGCCTCCGGCGTATTGCTGGCCGGCTCGACGCCGGTGGTCACAAATCGCTCGCGGAATGCCGGCTCCTTGACGATGCCCGCGATCTCCTTCGACAGCCGGTCGACGATGGGCCGCGGCGTCCCCGCGGGCGTCACGATGCCGAACCAGATCACGATGTCGTAGCCCGGCACGCCGGCCTCGGCCATGGTCGGCACATCCGGCACCGAGCTGATGCGCTGCGGGCTGCTGACCGCCAGCAGCCGCAGCTTGCCGGTGGCGGCGTGCGGCAGGAAAGCGCCGCCATCGAAAATCATGTCGACGCGGCCCTGCATCAGATCCGGCAGCGCCGTGGTGGTGCCTTTGAACGGCACGTGCAGCAGGTCGATGCCGGCCGTGGTCTTGAACAGCTCCATGCCCAGGTGCAGCGACGAGCCATGCCCCAGCGAAGCGAAGCTGAGCTTGCCGGGATTAGCCTTGGCCAGCGCGATCAGGTCCTTGACCGATTTGACCGGCAGCTCGGGACTGACCATCAGATAGAGCGGTGTATAGAACGCCATCGAGACCGGCGCGAAATCGCGTACCGGATCGTAGGGAAGCTTCTTGAACGCGCCGACATTGATCGCCAGGCTCGATACGCTGGCGAGCAGGATGGTGTATCCGTCCGGAGCGGCCTTGGCCGCCGCCTGCGTGCCGACGATCAGGCTGCCGCCGGGCTTGTTTTCGATGATCACCGGCTGGCCGAGCCGGTCCGACAGCCGCTGCCCAAGCGCGCGCGAATAATTATCGGCTATGCCGCCGGGCGGATAGGGCACGATGAAATTGATCGGCTTGCTCGGATAGGCGTCGGCCGCGTGTGCGGCGAGGCCGGACAAGCCGAGCAACAGCGCGCTCGCGGCGCGAGCGATGCACTTGGTCCAATTCATTTTCGTCTCCTCGTTTCAGTCAAGGCGGATGCCGATCTGTTTCACCAGCTTGCCGAATTTTTCATAATCGGAATGGATGCGGGCGGTTAATTCTTCCGGCGTCATCGTGTAGGGCACGAATTCCCCCGCGGTCTGGAAGCGCTTGCGCACGTCCGGCGCCTCCAGCACCTGCGCGATGCCGGCGCGCAGTTTCGTCAGCACGGGCTCGGGCAGCCCGGCCGGAGCGAACAGGCCGAACCAGCTCGACATCTGAAAGCCCGGATAGAATTCCGCGACTGTCGGCACGTCGGGCAGGGAGGGCAGTCGGGTGCTGCCCGTGACCGCGATCGCGCGCAACCTTCCGGCGCGCACGAAGGACGCGGTCACCGAACTGCTGACCGCCGCCGCCACCTCGCCCGCGATGGTTGCCGTCACGGCGGGCGCGCCGCCCTTGTAAGGTACGTGCATCAGGTTGATGCCGGCGCGCTGTTTCAGCAGCTCCATCGAAAGGTGATGCAGGCTGCCGTTGCCGCCGGACGCATAGGCAAGCGGCGGATTCGCGGCCTTCGCGTAGTCGATGAATTCCTGGAAGTTCTTGACCGGCAGCGTGGTGGGCACCACCAGAAGGAAAGAGCTGGAAGCGGCGACCATGGCGACCGGCGTGAAATCCTTCAGCGTGTTGAGCGGCGACTTGGCATACAAATGCGGATTGACCGTCATCAGGCTGTCGTACCCGAGCACCAGGGTGTATCCGTCGGGCGCGGCATTCGCAACCGACTCCATGGCGATGTTGCCGTTCGCGCCGGGCCGGTTTTCGATGACGACGGGTTGGCCGAGCAGGGGAGCCAGCTTTTCGCCTATCGTCCGCGCCAGCACATCGGGCGCGCCGCCCGGTGGGATCGGAACGATCAGTCTGATCGGCTTGGAAGGATATTGCTGGGCCCGGGCCTCGATCGGCGCCGACAGCGTGAGCACCGCCATTGCGATTGCAACCAGGGCGACGTGAATATGCGCGCTTACCATTTGCATCTCATCGGTTCCTTATGACTAAGAAGTTAAGGACTTCAATTTGCAATGCGAATTGCATATTCGCTAACGGAAATATGATGCCCGAGGTTGCCATTGCAGTCAATTTGTAATTGGCGTCATCAATTACGCGGGCCGCAGAAAAGCTGAACCGAAGCAGCATGAGCTGCTGTGGAAAACGCATGCTTGCGGTGGAGGGCGAGAATCCTGAGAGGGAGGAAGAGCGCCGAGGATGAAATCAAGTGTCAGGGGCAGACGGCATGCAGACGGTCAAGTTCGATGCCGGGCCAGTAGGCAGTAGCCAAATGTTTCATCCTGCCGGTACCGTGCGCCAAGGCACCGGCAGGATTGTCAATGCCAACGTGGTGTCGGCGGGGAAGCAGCGCGCCTATCCGATCAATATCGCGCGCGGCCGCAGCGCTAGCCCATGAAGTGCTGTATCGCCTCGCGAATCGCCAGACCGCCGCCGGCGATCAGCGCGGCAAAATAAATGATGGTGCCGATATTGGCGAGATAGCCGAGCAGGATGCACACGCCATCGCGCTGCAGCAGGCCGACCGCAAGACAGAGAATCGCCAGCGCGGGGAAAGTATTGCTGAACGGGATCAGGCCGAACGGCGCCATCAGCAGGACCGCGCCAAGTATCAGCGCGCAGCTGTTGATCACATTCATCACGCCTGCCGATGTGAGCCAGCTGAGGCGATGCGGACGGCTCACGCGCTCGAGGCGCTCGAGCCAAGTGAGCGCGCGGGTCAGTGCGGCGCGCAGCTTGTCGCTTGACACGACGCGGTTGCGGAAGGTCTTCGGCACCCAGAGATTGCGGCCGAGGAGATTGCTGAAGCCGATCAGCAGGATCGCGGCGCCGAATATGGTGCTGACGCCGGGAATCGATACAGGTATCAGAAACACCAGCGATAGCAGACCGGTCAGAATCATCAGTCCATCCTTCCCGACGAGATCGATGATCTCGGCCAGAGTCACGCCGCCGGTCGGCAGGCTGCCGATGATCGCCCTCAGTTTCCCTCCTACGGATTTTTGCAATTCCGGATCTTGGCTTATCGGTTGAGACTGGTTCACGTTGCTCGATTCCTTTTCAATTTGTCAATGGTGTGAAATGCGCGGCGGAGGTTTTGCCGGTGCGGTATGCCGTTATTTTTTCACAAGTGCGGCCGGTGCAGGCGAGGTTGATCAGCGTACTGCTTCACGGTGTTGCTGGAGCAGCGATTTTAGTGCATCGCGGTAAAGAGCGGCTCGCCTTTTGTGATCGATGTACCGTTGGCAATAGCTGTCTTTCACGTCTTTGGGTTGTATTGTCAAATCGTCATTCGGTTGTGCAACCTCGAACCGCTCCGATCGGCCCTCGCATCCCCATGCCGGTATGTCACGGCGCTGTC
>JAQGLQ010000195.1 GCA_028292785.1 Noviherbaspirillum sp.
GCTTGCCGAGTTCCCGCGCCACATAGCCGAAGGTCGCGGCGCGGTTGGAATCGCCCATGCTGTGCGAATCGGCGCGCGGCGCCAGGTGCATGCCGACACGCGATGCGCCCCACACCTCGATGCAGGCATCGGTTACTTCCAGCATCAGGCGAGCACGGTTTTCGATCGGGCCGCCGTAGGCGTCGGTGCGCTTGTTGGTGCTGTCCTGGAGGAACTGGTCGAGCAGATAGCCGTTGGCGCCATGGACTTCCACGCCGTCGAAGCCGGCCGCCTTGGCGTTTTCGGCGCCCTTGCGATAGGCGGCGACGATGCCGGGGATTTCCGCGATATCGAGCGCGCGCGGCGTGACGTATTCACGTTTCGGACGCACCAGGCTTACATGGCCTTCGGCGGCGATGGCGCTGGGAGCGACCGGCAACTGGCCGTCCAGGAAGACCGGGTCGGAGATGCGGCCCACATGCCAAAGCTGCAGGAAAATCCGGCCGCCTTTTGCATGCACCGCTTCGGTGATTTTCTTCCAGCCGGCGACCTGTTCGTCGGACCAGATGCCGGGCGTATCCGCGTAGCCGACGCCGTGCGGTGTGACCGCCGTAGCTTCGGTGAGGATCAGGCCCGCCGATGCGCGCTGTACATAGTATTCGAGCATCAGCTCGTTTGGCACGCGGCCGCCGCCGATGGCGCGCGAGCGCGTCAACGGAGCCATGAAAATACGGTTTCGAAGTTCCAGATCGCCGATCTTGATCGGATCAAAAAGTGTGGTCATCTTGTTTTTTCCTACGTAATGGTGAGCTTGGCCCACCGGGTTGATAACCGGCGCTAAAGCGCCGCTTGTTTTTAAATCAATGGAAAGGACGGCGACTCAGCTCAGAGGCCGCCGTTCAACTGATCGAGAAACGCCTTGATGGTCTCTTCGTTGCGCTTGAAGAAAATCCATTGGCCGACGCGTCTGGATGTGACGAGTTCGGCGCGCTGGAGGGAGGCGAGATGCGCGGATACGGTTGATTGCGACAGCCCCGCGCGTTCATCGATCAAGCCGGCGCAGACGCCGATGTCGAGCGGATGTTCCTGCATCGAGAAGTATTCGCCTGGTGTTTTCAGCCAGGCGAGGATCTGGCGGCGCAACGGATTGGCCAGCGCCTTGTGAATTGCATCAATGTCCATGGAAGTATTTCGGCTTCAGGCGAAATATATATCGTGTTTATTGGAAACCAATATCGGCATATTACGATATATATCGGGATCGCGCTTTCAGTCGCCAGCCTGTACGCTCTCCTTGTGCTGGATTAATCGAACGTGTTCGAAGCCGGTACGAATAATCATTGGCGTGCGACAATCGCGAAATACCAATGCGCCGTTTTCGCAATGCCTAATACAACCGACGACTTCGATGCGCAGAGACCAGGTTCTGAAACTGGCGCGGGTCCATCAGATACGTCCGGCGATCCACCGCCTTCGTCGTCCCGCTCGAACGAGCTGGACCCGGCCTTCCTGAGCGCTCTGCTCGAAAACCTCAGTGACGGCGTGGTCGCCTGCGACGCCGACGGCACACTGCGCTACTTCAACCGGGCCACCCGCGAAATACAAGGCAAGCGGGAAGCGGCGATCGGTCTGCAGGACTGGGCTTCGCATTACAGCCTGTTCCGCACCGATGGCGTCACGCCGCTGACACCGGACGAGGTGCCGCTGTTCCGGGCCTTGCGGGATGGCCGCACCGCAGGCATGGAGATCGTCATCCATCCGCCAGGCGCCGCGCCGCGCAGAGTGATTTGCCGCGGACGGGCCGTGTATGGTCCCGATGGCGCCAAGCTCGGCGCCGTGGTCGTCATGCATGACGTCACGCCGTTGCATGAAGCGGCAACCGATCGCAATGCCAGGCTGGAAGAAGAGATGCGGCGCACTTCTGCCGAAGAGCTGGCCCATCGACTTCGGGAGTCCGAGCAGCGATATCGCGTGCTGATCGACTTGTCGCCGCAAGTCGTATGGATGGCCGACGCTTCCGGCACGCAGACTTTTTTCAATGATTACTGGTATCGGTTGACCGGCCGCAGCCGTGAAAACTCCGTCACCGACGCGTGGCTCGATGTCCTGCATCCCGATGACCGTGCGCACATCTCGGTCGCCTGGCAGGCGGCGGTCCGGGAGCGGCAGCCTTTCCAGGAAGAGCTGCGTGTCTACAGCGCCGGGGAAAGAACGTATAAGTGGTTCCTGGTAAAAGCGGTTCCTTACCAGTCGGCGGACGGATCGCCGCTGCAATGGCTGGGCACGGGTACCGACATTTCCGACCGCAAGGCTGTGGAAGCCGCCCTGCAATCCAATCTCGCCGCGCTCGAGCAATTGAACCAGGTGGGTCAGTCGGTGCATGCGGAACTGCGCCTCGAACCGCTGCTGCAGGCGGTCACCGATGCGGCGGTCAAGGTGACGGGCGCGCAATTCGGCGCGTTCGTCCATAACGTGGTGGATGAGCGTGGCGGGTCCCACATGCTCTACACCCTGTCGGGCGCGCCGCACGAAAAATTTTCGTCGTTTCCCATGCCGCGTGATACCGAGGCCTTCGGTCTCACCTTCGCCGGCTACGGCATCATTCGCAGCGATGACATCACCAGGGATCCGGCGTATGGCAAGCACGCGCCTCATGCCGGCATGCCCGACGGCCATCTTCCGGTGTGCAGCTATCTCGCCGTGCCGGTGCGCAGCCGCACCGGAGAAGTATTCGGCGGAATTTTCCTCGGCCATGCATCGCCGGCGCGATTCACGTCCGACCATGAATATCTGGTGAGCGGCATCGCCGTCCAGGCCGCCATCGGCATCGCCAACTCGAAGCTGTACCAGCAGCAGGAGACCCTGCTCGAAGCCGAACGCGGCGCGCGCGCAACCGCGGAGCGCGAAAGCCGGCTGAAAGAAGATTTCCTCAACACGCTTTCCCATGAGTTGCGCACGCCGCTGAATGCGATCGTCGGCTGGGCCGACGTCCTGCAGCGGCGCCATGCGGAAGATGCCGATCTGAGCAAGGGCCTGGCGATCATTGACCGCAATGCCCGCGCCCAGGCGCAGATCATCGACGACCTGCTCGACATGAGCCGGATCACCAGCGGCAACATCCGGCTGGATGTGCAGACCGTCCACCTCGGCCAGATCATCACGCAAGCGATCGAAAGCGTGCAACCGGCGGCGGACGCCAAGCAGATAACGGTGCACAAGATACTGGACACGAACGTCGGACCGGTGCGCGGCGACCCGGCCCGGTTGCAGCAGATACTGTGGAACCTGCTGACCAATGCCGTGAAATTCACGCCCAAGGGCGGCAGGGTGCAGGTGACGCTGGAACGCAGCGGCAGCCATGTACAAATTTCGGTGGTCGATTCCGGCCGCGGCATCGAGCCGGCCTTCCTTCCTTTCATCTTCGACCGCTTCCGGCAGGCTGACGGATCGATCACGCGCGAGTACGGCGGCCTCGGTCTTGGCCTGGCTATCGTCAAGAGCCTGGTTGAGCTGCACGGCGGCCGCATACGCGCCGCGAGCGCCGGTGCGGGGCAGGGAGCGGCCTTCGCGGTCCAGTTGCCGGTAAGCGTGGTGCAGCAGGAATCATCGGAAGAGCCAGGGGCGAACATGCGCCCGAGTCCGGTGAGCGCCGCGACGGCGACGCCGCTGCCCCGGCTCGACGGCATTTCGGTCCTGGTGGTCGACGACGAGCGCGACACGCTGGAGCTGATGCGGACTATCCTTTCCGATGCCGGCGC
>JAQGLQ010000234.1 GCA_028292785.1 Noviherbaspirillum sp.
TGCAACATATGGAAATTGTGAATTGGATTTATATCTTCTGAAAGCGCACACTTCCCTTATCGAAAAAATGATCAAGAGAAGGAAAATTACATGTCCACAGTCGCAACTCTTCCCCGTGCCGGTGGCAATGGCGCCGCCCTCGTCGTCGTCGTGGCAGATCTGTTGATGCGCGCGTTCGCCGCTTTGACCGCAAAGGCGACGCGTGAAGTGAAAGCCACGCCCAACAAAACACCGCCAGCCGCCAAGGTCAATCTTCGGCAGTTATATCGCCTGGCCGGCGACCGCGATTCGGTTAACCCGATCATCTGGTCCAAACTGAATTAAGCACGCCTCCGTGCAGGCGGATGCGTCAGTGTCTTTAGAAACTCCCCGTCGGCATTGCGTGCGGCACCCCCGCCGAAGATTGGCAAGGGACGAGCCCAGCCGTGCATCCCTCATGCGCTCCGGCCGATAAGCCGGCAGCGCATCGTGGTCATTGCCATCACGATGGCCAACGCAAGCCCGTGATTGTCGGCGCTGAATGACTACGCGACGTCGACGCGATAGAATCGATCGCCGCGCCGGCAAGTCGAATTCCATTCCAATCATCGACGCTTCGCCTTGCCGCCCGGCGGGCCCGTCTTCACCATTCTCCGTATAAGCATCCATGGCGCATCCAAGCCAGGCCATACTTGGCCAACCAATACCTGTTGCCGCGGTCCCGCTGCTTTCGATGGCGGCATTTGGAAGTGCGATCTCGTTTCGCGTCACCGATCCGCTACTGCCGCTGCTGGCCAGCGAATTCAGCGTCTCGCTCGGCGAAGCATCGAACGTGGTGACCTTTTTCTCGGTCGCCTATGGCCTTGCGCTGTTCCTGTTCGGTTCGCTCGGCGAGCGCCACGGCAAATACCTGGTGGTTGCGTGGGCTAGTCTGGCGTGCGCGATGGCTGCGATGTGCTGCGCGCTGGCGCCGAATTTCCCCCTGCTGTTGGTGGGCCGGCTGCTGTCCGGCGCCAGCGCGGCCGCGCTGATTCCGCTGTCGATTTCGTGGATCGGCGACGTGGTCCCGTATCAGCAGCGCCAGCCGGTGCTAGCGCGCTTTCTGATCGGGCAGATCATCGGCCTGTCCGCCGGCGCGCTGGTTGGCGGGCTAGCCGCCGACCTGCGCGACTGGCGCATGCCGTTTTACGGCATCGCCCTGGTTTTCCTGCTGATCGGGGCCGGCTTGCTGCTGTTGAACCGGCGGCTACCCGCGCATGCACGGGTGGTACGCGGTGCCGAGGGAGCCGCGGCGCGGCGCATGTTGGGCGAGTTGGTCGAGGTGCTGGGACGCCGCTGGGCACGCCTGGTGTTGCTGACCGCATTTCTGGAAGGCGCGTTTGTATTCGGCGCCTTCGCGTTCATCCCGACGCACCTGCACCATTCCTACGGCATCTCGCTGATGGCGGCCGGAACCCTCGTCATGCTCTTCGGACTGGGCGGCTTGCTGTTCGCGCTGGCATCGGAGCCGCTCGTGCGGCGGTTCGGACAGGGCGGATTATCGCTGTGGGGCGGGACGTTGGCGGCGCTCGCCTTGCTGGCGATGAGCGTGGCGCCGCTGTGGTGGTGGGCGGTGCCGGGCTGCCTGGTGGCGGGCCTCGGCTTTTACATGTTGCACAACACGCTGCAAACCAACGCGACGCAAATGACCCCCGAGCACCGAGGTACGGCGGTGGCGGTCTACGCCACCTGCTTTTTCCTGGGGCAATCGGCCGGCGTCGGGGCCGCGGGCCTGATGGTGGCCTACACCGGCACGGCCGCGGTAATCCTGACCGGCGCGATCGGACTGCTGATCGTCGCTCTGAATTTCAACCGCGGATTGCGCTCGCGGCCTTAGCGCCGCGGTGTGTGCCTGATTGATTATTCCCGCTTCGTCCTTACCTGTAATGCATCGCCGCGTCAACCTGGCATGCGTACAGCGTCGCTGCGCGGCATTCCCAGTACGCCCCGTATCGCACAGAAAGGCAGCTCAGATCATGTTTAAAAAAAGCAAAGGCGGCTCCAGTTTCAAAAGCGGCAAGGTATCGTCCGGCGCCGCCGAGCAGAAGGAAATCCTCGAGGAATTGGGATATGTCTTCGATAGCGTGACCAAAAAATCCGGATGGAGCTGGAGCACGCCGGCGGCGGGTTCCGACGCCAACCAGCCGACCGAAGCCGAGGCGATCGCCGATGCCTGGCGCGATGCCGGTGAACGCACGCAAGCGGCGATGCATATTCCCACAGAGACTTGGGACCGCATGAGCGTCAAGGAACAGGCCGAATTGATCCAGGAAGCCTTGACAGGTACCTGATTGCCTGGCAGTAGCGCCGCCGGCACCTTCTTTCGCCTACCACACCAGGATGGCGCGGCCTTCTAAGTTGCCATGGCAATCCTCTCCGCACCTTCCGGCCTAGCAAACTCGCAACTTACTCGTGCGTACCGAGTTTCAAACAGGCTTTCATCCATTAACGAAAGCGGATATGGAAGCGGCTATTTCCGGTCAGCGTGAGCTCGCGGCGTTCCTCACTACGAAATCAGAAACCCAGCAAATCCAGGTCATGGACGAGCACGATCAGCCTCATTCCATCGTGCTTCCCACGTCTGCTATCCGTCTTCTCGTAGATATCCTCGCCGAGCTGGGAGAGGGCAATGCGGTCAAAGTGATTCCTATTCATGCGGAATTGACGACCCAGGAAGCGGCCGACTTACTGAATGTCTCGCGCCCCCATATCGTGAAATTAATCGAACAGGGTGCACTGAAAGGCCACAAGACCGGGAAGCATCGCCGCGTCCTGTTCACAGATCTCATGGCCTATAAGGAAAAGCGCCTGGCTGAAAGTGCAGGCGCACTGGATGAAATGGCGCGGCAAGCGCAGGAGCTTGGCATGGGATATGAATGAGGCATTCTCATTTCACCGTTGTCTACGATGCCTGCGTTTTGTATCCGGCACCGCTGCGTGATCTGCTTATGCGTCTTGCCGTAACCGGGGCTTTTCGAGCTCGCTGGAGGG
>JAQGLQ010000288.1 GCA_028292785.1 Noviherbaspirillum sp.
GAAAACGCCGCGCCCGCTCGCGCCGCTCCTTCCGCGGAACGCCGCGTATCTCCATCGGAAACTCGACATTTTCGAGCGCGCTACGCCACGGGAAAGTCGACTCCTCCTGGAACACCATGCCGATGTCGGGATGGCTGCCCTTCACCACCTGATCGCCTATCTTGACCGTGCCCTCGAAATCGGTGAGCATGCCGCCGATGATGTTGAACAGCGTGGATTTGCCGCAGCCCGACGGTCCGATCACCGACATGAATTCTCCCTGCCGCACATCGAGCGAAACATCGTCGAGCGCGAGCGTGCCGCCGGCCCCGTTGGCGCTCTCGAAACGCTTGGTGACATTGCGCACGGTAAGCGCGGTCTTCGTCGTTCCCGGCTGCGCGGGCGCCGCGATGCCTGAAGTAGTGCCGGCACTAAGCAAGTTGGTCTCCTTTATTCGCGCGTCCGCCGGAACGCGGCGCGCATTTTTTATCCGGGCGGGAACATCAGGCCCGCTCGGGCAACAAGATAACGTCAGATGCAGTAGATGTCGAGCATGGTCGGTATGTAATCGTTCTGCAACACGGTGCGCTTCTTGCCGATTCGCCAGGCGCCATCCTCATTGACGAAGGTGTAATACGCCAGCCCGAAAAACGCCGGAGCCTTTTTCGAGTCGGGAAAGAACACATGGCAGGTCCAGCTCGTCTGCATGGTGAAGCGATCCGTGCGCGCTTCCTCCGGCGCTGTCAGCCGTGCGTAGCCGATCATGTGAGCAGTGCGCGGCATCGGCGTCGACGCCGGCGAACGCCGCGTGCGAATGCGAACGATGCGGTCCTCCAGCCCTGCCCGGTTTGGATAATAGATATGCGACATCTCTTTTTGCGGATCGTCGGTCAGCTCTTCCTCGGTGCGCCATGACGGCATCCAGTATTCGCAGTCCGGGCTGAACAATGCCAGCCAATCGTCCCAACGCCTCTCGTCGAGGCTGGCCGCTTCCTCGAAGACGACGGCGCGGCCGATGTCGATCAATTCGTTTGTCACCGATGCGCTCATTGGCCCGCCTCCACCGGCTTATCCCGCGAATAGGCCGGAAGACCCGCCGCGCCTGCCGCCATCATGCGCGACCATTCGCGATAGGCGCTGTGGAAGCATGCTTCGTTTTGCAGGTCGAATACATCCTTGATGCTGCCGGTGGGCTTCAGGCCGAGCGCGGCGGCTTCTTCGTTTGCGCCCGGCGTCACGGCGGAAAGGCCGCGCGCATAGCCTTGCAGGTAATCCAGTGGCGGGGCACGATAGCCGTTCTGGCACGCTTCGTAGGTCACCGTATCGTCAGGCGTGGCGAAACCGCTCGGATTGAAAAAATCCTCGAACTGGCGCAAGCGCCATGCGCGCAGTTCCGGCGCTTCGCCGATCGGCGCCATGCAGTACATGCGCATTTCGGTACGGTCGGCGGCAAGCGGGCGAAAGGTGCGCAGGATCAGGGACGTCGAGTCGGCGATCTGCAGATTCGGAAAGATCGTGATATTGCGCAGCTTGAGCATCCATTCGGCGCGCGTGTCGCCGACGCGGGCGCGCACCTCGTCCAGTGCCGGATAGATCGGCCGCTTCTCCGGCTGCGCCTGGTTGAGCCAGATCGCGGCATGACCATGCGGAAACGAAAACATGCCGCCTTCCTGCGTCAGTCGCTTGTTCCAGTCGAACTGGCGCGCCTCCTGGGCGCCGGCCTTCGCGGCCTCGCGCCGCTTGACCACTTCCATGAAGCTCGCGTGGGTCGAGGTGAGATGGTAGTAATCCATCCCGTTATCCATCTGCAGCTTCCAGTTCGCGTCGAAGGTATAGACCGAGCGGCCCGGTATGAATTCCATGCCGTTCGGCCCCTGGTCCATCGCGAGGTCGAGCAGCGGGAGCAAGCCGCCGAGAAATTCCTCCAGCGGAATCACATCCGGATTCATGCTGCCGAAGATCAGTCCCTTGTAGCTTTCGACGCGCGGAACCGGAATCAGGTCATGGCTGTCCTGGTCGAACGCCGCCGAATAACCGCCCGCATTGCGGTCCTTGATATCGCGATTCCTGCCATGCGAATCGTAGACCCAGCCATGATAGGGACATACATGAAACTTGCTGTTGCCGCGATCGATCCGGGTTACCATCGCGCCCTTGTGGCGGCAGGCATTGACGAAAGCGCTGAGGCCGCCGTCGGTATTCCGCGCCAGCACGACCTGGGTGCGCCCCATCGTCGCCGCGACGAAATCGTTCGGATTGGCCACCTGCGAGGCGAGCCCCAGAAAATTCCAGGTCTGATCGAAAATGAAGCGCTGCTCATCCTCTAGGACCTGCGGATCGACATAGATATCGCTATGTACCCTGAATGCCTTATCGGCCGGCCGGTCGTCCACAAGGGCGTGAACGGCTTTGGTCGTCATGTTGCTGTCTCCTTCTGTTTTCCTGTGCGCGGCACGGGTCGGCCCCGCACCGGGTTTGCGTTTTTTATAACGCCTAAGGTACTGAATCGTCGACGATTGATCAATCTTGATTGTCAATTCAATGTGCCGGACCGGACTCAACTCATGGGCGACACATCCACCCGCGGCAGCAGCCGTACGCATTCGAGTTCATTGCCCTCGGAGTCCTTCGGCGCGTAGACACGCACCCAGGCCAGCACCTCGTCGACGCTTGCCAGGCCGCTGAGCAGGCCGGTGCGGGCTCTCTGGAACACTTCCGGAAGTTCGCCGGGCTCCGACTCGCTATTGATGATCAAGGTCTGTCCGGCTTCGTGGAGACGCTGCTCCATTTCATCGAGATCCGAGGCAAGTGCCTCCCGCAACGCAATAATTCCGGCCACGATATTTTCCGTGGCATCAACTTCCATGCTATGCATGCTTACATCCTCAAAGGTCAGGGGCGCGATCATGCGCGGTCCGCAGTTGTCATCCCAATGCTTTCATCCTAGCGCAATAAGGCAGCTAGCGAAGCGATGCATGAACGGCGCCGATCAAGCGTGGCTTGAGAAAAAACAAAGCCCGCGTGTTTTTCCGGAATGCAGGCCGGCGCGGCTCACGCCGGATGAAAACCGGCAACGCCGCAGCGATCGGTTTAAACTACGGGCGGGCTGCGAACCGCCGCCGGCACCTTCATCCTTCAACAGTTGTGCTTCATGAACGATTCAATCTCCCTA
>JAQGLQ010000270.1 GCA_028292785.1 Noviherbaspirillum sp.
AAGGCCGCGGTGCCGAGTCCGACCGCGAAGGCTTCCAGGCCGATCACCGCGCCCAGCATCCAGGTGCTGACCCCGGTCTTCGCCAGTACGGCGAAGCCGAGTATCGCCACCGCCTGCAGCACGCCGAAGATCCACAGGCCGCGGTTGACGCCGGTCTTTTCCAGCCAGACCGCGCCGAGGATGCCGCCGGCCAGACTGGCCCACAGTCCGGCGTTCTTGGCGACCAGGCCGATCTCGGTGCGGGTGAAGCCGAGGTCCATATAGAACGGCGTGGCCAGGGCGGTGGCCATCGAATCGCCGAGCTTGTACAGGAAGATGAACGCGAGGATGAGCAGCGCGCGCGACCAGCCGCTGCGGTTGATGAATTCGCGAAACGGCAGCACCACGGCTTCGCGCAGGTTCTTCGGCGGATCGCCGTAAATCTTCGGTTCGCTGATCAGCAAGGTGGTGAACACGCCCGGCAGCATGAACAGCGCCGTGATGGCGAACACCGCCTGCCAGCTCATGAAGTCCGACAGGATCAGCGACAGCGAGCCGGGCACCAGCGTCGAGAGCTTGTAGGCATTGACGAACAGCGCCGTGCCCGAACCCTGCTGCTGATCGGACAACATCTCGCGCCGGTACGCATCGATCACGATGTCCTGGCTGGCCGAGAGGAAAGCGACCGCGCCGCTCAGGACGACGATCATGGTCAGGTCGGTTTGGGGCGAATAGAAACCCATCGCGCCGATCGCCGCAAGCAGCGCGATCTGCGTCACGAACATCCAGCCGCGGCGCCGGCCCAGCATCGGAAAGTGGAAGCGGTCCATCAACGGCGACCACATGAACTTCCAGGTGTACGGGAAGCCGACCAGCGCGAACAGCCCGATCGCCTTGAGGTCGACGTTCTCGGACTTCAGCCATGCCGACAGCAGGTTGTACAGAATGAACAACGGCAGGCCGGAAGAAAATCCGAGCGATACGCATATCAGCATCTGCCTGTTGAAGTAATGACGCCAGCCGGGTTTGGCGGCGGGCTCTTTGACAGACGGCGATGCTGGATTCATAAGTGGTCGGCGCGGCGCTAAAGTGGAAACGTCGGTTTTCAGGAAAGCTTATTTTTTACGCAAGCGGAATACGGCCAGGCTGCCGCGCCAGTTTGGAAGGAAAGCAATCGGCTTTCCGTTGTGTAACGCCTTGCATTCGAGCACTTCGAGTCCGACTTGGTTGGCAAGTTCCTTGAAATCATTAATTGTTGCGCAGCGCACGTTGGGCGTGTCATACCATTCATATGGCAGCGATTTGGACACCGGCATGCGGCCGCGCAGCAGCGAGATGCGGTGCGGCCAGTAGGCGAAGTTCGGAAACGACACGATGGCCTCGCGCCCGACGCGCGCGATGTCGCGCAGGATGCCTTCGACATTCTTCGTCATCTGCAGGGCCGACAGGCACAGCACGGTATCGAAGGAGTTGTCGGCGAAGATGGCAAGCCCGGCTTCCAGGTCCTGCTGTATCACCGAAACGCCGCGCGCGACGCATGCCGGGATCTTGTCATCGTCGATTTCGATGCCGTAGCCGGCGCAGCGCTTGTCGGTCTGCAGGTATTCGAGCATCACGCCATCGCCGCAGCCGAGGTCCAGCACCTGCGCACCTTCGCCCACCCAGTGCGCGATGAATGCGAGGTCGGCGCGCAGCACGCTCAATTCGTTGAAATTCATGCCTGCGCTCCTGTCTTCTTTTTATTCATTTCTTGCCATACGCGATCGTAGTAGGCGCGCACCACGTTCATGTAGCGCGGGTCTTCCAGCAGGAAGGCATCGTGGCCATGCGGCGCGGCGATCTCGGCGTAGGTGACCGGGCGCTTGTTGCGCACCAGCGCCTGCACCATTTCCCGGCTGCGCTCGGGAGAGAAGCGCCAGTCGGTGGTGAAGGAAACCAGCAGGAACTGCGCCCGCGTCTTGCTCAGTGCGCTGGTCAGGTCGCCACCGTATTCCTTGGCCGGATCGAAATAATCGAGCGCCTTCGTGATCAACAGGTAGGTATTGGCATCGAAGTATTCCGAAAACTTATCGCCCTGGTAACGCAGATAGGACTCGATCTCGAAGTCGATGCCGAAATTGAATTGATAGTCGCCGTTGCGCAGGCCCCGGCCGAATTTTTCCGCCATGCTGTCGTCCGACAGATAGGTGATATGGCCCACCATGCGCGCCACCCGCAGGCCGTTTTTCGGCACCACGCCATGCGCGTAATAGTCGCCGCCGTGGAAGTCGGGATCGGTCAGTATCGCCTGCCGCGCCACGTCGTTGAATGCGATGTTCTGCGCCGTGAGCTTCGGCGTGGAAGCGATCACCACGCAGTGGCGCACGCGCTCCGGAAACAGCAGGCTCCACGACATCGCCTGCATGCCGCCGAGCGAGCCGCCCATCACGGCGGCGAACTGCCGGATGCCGAGCTCATCGGCCAGACGCACCTGCGCCCGCACCCAATCCTCGACGGTCACCACCGGAAAATCGGCGCCATAGGGCTTGCCGGTGGCAGCATTGATATGCATCGGCCCGGTCGAGCCGAAGCAGGAACCGAGATTATTCACGCCGATCACTAAGAAGCGGTCGGTGTCGACCGCCTTGCCGGGACCGACCAAGTTGTCCCACCAGCCGATATACTTGCTGCCGTCCACGCCCTCGTACATGCCGGCGACGTGGTGCGACGCGTTGAGCGCATGGCAGACCAGCACCGCGTTCGAGCGGTCGGCATTCAGCGTGCCGTAGGTTTCATAGACGAGCGTGTAGTCCGACAGCGACGCCCCGCTCTGGAGCGGCAGCGGCGCGGAAAAATGCATCGATTGCGGTGTGACGATTCCTAGGGGTGACATAGTGGTTTTAGTCATTCGGTGAAAATCCGTGCCTGCTCGCGAGCCATGGGGGTCCGGATCATTGCAGCGACCTGCCGGAAAACAAAAAAGCCCGAAAGCTGGCAGCTTGTCGGGCTAACTTCAGGGCTCATGTGCAAGCGCTTTAGCCGTATTTATTAAGCGCCCGCAAGCTGATCATCAAATCGGCGCAAGGCAGTAAGAATAACCAATGCGTTGCATGACGTCAAACCGGAAAGCGATCAGCGCGGCGTCCCGGCCCGCCACAGAACATAGCGCTGCCCGAGCGCGAACAAGGGCGCGGTGCCGACCACCAGAATCGCCATGCGCGAGACATGGAAGGCCGTCACGATAGGCACGCCGAACTGGAGCACCGTCGCGGTGATGCTCATCTCCGCCACGCCGCCCGGCGCGGTCGCCAGGATCGACGTCGGCAGGTTGATGCCGGACACGAGGGCGAGGGCGCAGGCGAATCCCGCTGCCAGCATGATGCCGAGGCAGACCGTCAGCGCCGATGAGGCGAGGAAGCGCGGCGCGGTGCGGAAAAAGCCCCGGTTGAAGCGGCTGCCGAGTCCGCAGCCGATCAGCAGCTGGCCGCCGTTGATGCTCCATTGCGGAAGCGCCGACAGCTCGACGCCCGAACCGGTCACGATGATCATCGCCAGCAGCGGGCCGATCACCCAGCTGTTCGGCACGTCGATCCGGCGCAGTAGCAGCGCGGCGGCACAGGAGATCGCAACGATCGCCGCAAGACCGGCGTAATGCACCTCGCGGCTGGTGGCCGCATGGAGCTCCGCGCCGTGCACGCCGCTCATGGTAAGCAGCGGAGGCACGGTCAATACGACCAGGATGATGCGCACGGCATGCGCAGCCGCGACCCAGTCCGCGCGGCCGCCCATGCGTTCGGCCAGTACCGACATCTCAGCCGCGCCGCCGGGAAGGCTGGCGAAGAAAGCGGTGCGGAAATCGCATCCCGACAGCCGCGACAACACAAAGGCGCAAACGCTGCCCAGCACGAATGCGAATAGCGCGCCCGCCATGACATAGGGTGCATAGTCGGCGATCTGGCGCAGCACCGGGCCGGTGAAATACAGGCCGAGCGCGGCGCCGATGACGAACTGGCCCATGGGCAGGCCGCCGCGCGGCTTCTCCACCGGCAGGCCCGCCATCGTCGCGAGCGCCATGCTGATCAGCGGTCCGAGCATCCATGGCAGCACCGTGCCGAGACGGACGAACAGCAGCGCGCCGGCGAGGCAGATGGTCAAAGCGAGTATGGGGCGGAACAGTCGCGGCGGCGGAAAAATCGACAACGTCAAATCACTTCCAGTCAAGTCTGCATGGGGGACCGGTTCCCGGTGCGAAGAGGCCATGATCTTGGCCCATTTCGACTTCAGTTACGCCAGGAACCGCCGGGCTTTACCGGACTGATGGCATCCGACGTCTTCAAAGGCCGTCACATTCTAGCCTGTCGGCCACATTGCTGCTGGCGCAAGCGTTGCGTCCATGCGGCATGCATATTGAACAATATTGCTTGATGAACCACTCAGCATTAATGCCCCCGTCATCACGCACATCGCGAGCACCGGATGCGGCTCCCTTTTCCACTCTGGTAATTTTTCAGGAAGAATTCATGATCCAACCTACCACCTCAACGCATAGCGTGATTGAGCCCATCTTGTCCGGCGATGTGCAACCTGATGAAAACCGTGTCCTGAAGGCGCTCGCCAATGACGATCCCTGGCTGGGCTCCAATGAGGGTGAAACGCATCTTGCCCTGCTCATCGAAAAGAAGTCGGATACGGTATTCGCCGCTGTCATGAAAGGCGCGAGTACGAAATGGGAGGCGATCGCCGAACAATGCATCGAAAGCCATTTGGCCCTGGACATCAAGAAAGATGTACTGGGCGCCATGCTGGAAGCAGGATATGCGACTCGCGACGGCGTCCAAAAAGCGCGGTTTTTATTAAAACGCATGGGGGAGCAGGATATTACCGCCATACTCAGACACACTGTGATGAATGGCAATTTGCCGGGCCTAAGGATGATCTTGGAGGCCGACAATCCGTTACTGACGACAAGCGTCGAATTGCTCGATTACTCGCATGGATCGCTTCTTCATCTCGCATGCCAAGCGCATGAGCTTGCGACAGCCCTATTTCTTTTCGAGAATTTCCCTGAACTACTCGAAAAGAAATCAAGCGTCGGCGCAACCGTTCTTCACGTCGCTGCGTATTGCGATTTCAGCGCGATAGTACCGGACCTCCTGAAAGCCGCACCTTCGCTTGCATTCACAGGCGATGAACAAGGTCGTACGCCATTGCACGCGGCATTTTATTGTCACCATACGGTATTCATCCGCATGTTGGAACTGTATGTAAAAGATTATGAAAAGCTCATGTATCAAACCGATAGCTGCGGCTGGACGGTGCTCCACTACTTAGCCAACTCGATGCCTTTCGAGCACTCGGCCGATATTATTGCCGACACGGCCAAGTTGTTTCCGCCACTGCTGGCGATGTATGGAGACAAGGGCGTAACGCCGCTTCATGTAGCTGCCATTTGCGGCAATCTCGACGCCGTCAAGATGCTGTTGCTGGCGGCTCCGCATCTTGCGAAGAGGCAGACGAGCTATGGCGATACCGGGCTCGAAATGGCGATCAGGCACGAGCAAAAGGGATCCGTGAAGCTATTCGTGTCTGCATTGAGCAAGGAGGTCGACGATAACGGCCGCACCGTTCTGTTCAAGGCATTCGAGGATTGCGTCCGGAGTCAATTGGACGCCCACAAGAAAGCCATTGCCCGGAACCTGCGGGAAAGCATCACGCTGGACAAGGATAAGAAAGCGATATCCCGCATTCAATGGAACGGCATGACGCTGGAAGAAAATGAAGATGCTAAAAAAGCCCGGCTTTTCCTGGACGGCATTGCACCAAGCGAGAACAACAAGGATATTGTCCGCCTGCTGTGGGAAGGCATCACGCATCCGAACACGCAGGGCCGCATGACGGGAAAGGCCATCGTGCTGGAAGCAGCACGGAGCGAAGGCGGCGGTGCTGTCATTTCCACCGTGTTGGAGTTTGTGCCCGAACTGGCCGGATCGAAGGACTCGGAAGAAAAGCCTTTGCTGTACATCGCGGCGGAGGCCGGCAATCTGGATGTGGTCAAGTGCCTGATCCGCTTTTTCAAGAACGAAAATACGCTCAAGGACAGGCTGAGTTATCAAATCAAAGGCGGACGGCGCGCGATCGATATCGCATTGAGCAATGGCCATGCCTACATTGTCTCGGCCCTGTTATCGGCTAACAATGGCCTGTCGGATCAATTTGGCAGTCTGGCGCCTGTTTTCGATATGAAGACCGACAGACCGGAATGGCGCGAACTCGCGGTCCAGATCGCTGACAACGACTATGCCCGTTTTCTTGTCCCGGGCGTCAGTGAAAAAAAATTCAGGGAATTCACCAAAAAGCTGAGCACGCTTACCGAGCGCGACATCGCGCAGCGGCTCGTTACATTCGCGGCATGGAGCGACGAGGTCGGCGAAGACCCCCGGCATTTGATGGAATATCAAGACGACATCGAAGCATGCGGCTGGTTGAAGGAATTATTGAGCGATGGATGGCTGGCATACGGTAAAAGCTGGAGAGCCATCCAGCAGGAAGCGATGATTGCGATCCGGCAGCTGTGCGCCGAGGACAAGCTGCCCGAGTCGCGCCTGGGAAGGAATATCATTGCGCGGCTGACTCCACCCTTGAACGATGAAAACAGTTCGCAACTCAGCGAAATCATCAACACCGGCATGATCGACATGACTGAAATCGTTTCAGTCCCGACAAGTCAGATAACCTCAGACTACCAGCTTAATCCGAATGCCGCGCCTTACTACCCTGTGTCGCATCCCAAGCATTGGGAGAAAGTCGACCTGACCCGGCAATTCCAGGACTACAGCCTCAACATCAGGGACTACAGCCAATATTTTTTCGAAGGGCCATCGAAGCTGAACAGGCATTCCCTGAGCGAGAATTTCGACAAGAGGAAATAAGCTTGGGCGCCGTGCATGACACGGCTCGGCATCCTACAGCGCGCGCAACTGCTCCACCGCTTCGGTGATCGCCGCCGGCTCCATCGTACGCAGGATCTTCCTGACCTGAGGCGCGAGCACGGCCAGATCGCTGTTCAGGATTTCCTGCTTCACTGCAAGCAACTGCGTGGGATGCATGGAGAACTCCCGCAGCCCCATTCCCAACAGCAGCCGCGTGAGTTTGATATCGCCGGCCATTTCACCGCATACCGATACCGGCACGCCGGCCTTGGTAGCGATGGCGATCGAACTCGACACCAGGTACAGCACGGCGGGATGCAAGGGGTTGTAGAGGTGGGCGACTTCATGGTCGGCCCTGTCGATCGCCAGGGTGTACTGAATCAGGTCATTGGTGCCGATCGAAAGAAAATCCATGCGCTTGACGAACATCGGCAGCGTCAGCGCGGCGGCCGGGATCTCGATCATCGCACCGACCGGAATCAGTGGATCGAACTTCCGGTTCGCTTCGCGCAACTGGGCCTTGGCCTGCTCGATCAGCGCCAGCGTCTGATCGATCTCGAACGCATGCGCCATCATCGGGATCAACAGTTTGACCTGACCAAATGCGGAGGCGCGCAGGATCGCGCGCAACTGCGCGAGAAAGATCTGCGGCTCGGCCAGGCAAAATCGGATCGCGCGCAGGCCTAGCGCCGGATTGAGCGCTGTCTGCTCGGCGGCGTCGAGCGGCTTGTCAGCGCCGATGTCGAGCGTGCGAATGGTCACCGGGCGGCCCTTCATCGCGTGCACCGCCTTGCGGTACGACTCGAACTGTTCATCCTCGGAAGGCAGCTTGTCGAGATAGCCGCCGTGGCCCATGAACAGGAACTCCGAGCGGAACAGGCCGACGCCGCTGGCGCCGGCGTCGAGCGCGCCGGGGCAGTCTTCCGGCAGCTCGATGTTGGCGAGCAGGGTGATGTCGGTGCCGTCGCGCGTGACCGCCGGCGTCTTCTTCAGCTTGCCGAGTTTCTTGCGGTCGCGCACCAGGCGGACCTGCTGCTCGCGGTACTGTTCCAGCACCGACGGGGTCGGGTCGACGATCACCACGCCGTTGTCGCCGTCGATGATGACCCAGTCATCCTGTTCTATCAGCGCCGAGGCGTTGAACATGCCGACCACGGCCGGGATGTCGAGGCTGCGCGCGACGATCGCGGTATGCGAATTCTGGCCGCCGAGATCGGTGACGAAACCACCGAAGGCGCGATCCTTGAACTGCAGCATGTCGGCCGGCGAAATATCGTGCGCGACCACGATCATGCGGGCCGTGCTTTCGTCTCCGCTGCCAAGATGCGGCAAGGTCAGCGCCGTGCCGGTCAGCACCTTCAGCACGCGCTCGCCGACTTGCTGGATATCGGCCTTGCGCTCGCGCAGATAGGGGTCCTCGATTTCGTCGAATTGCGCGGACAGTTCGTCGATCTGCGTCACCAGCGCCCACTCCGCGTTGTAATGGCGCTTGCGGATAATGTCGAGCGGGATGTCGGCGATCATGGGATCGGACAGGATCAATGCATGCACATCGATGAAGGCGCCGAATTCAGCCGGCGAGTCCTTGGGCAGCTCGTTCCAGATGGTCTGCAGTTCCATGTGCACCGTCGCGATCGCTTGCTGCAGTCGCTGCACTTCAGCTTCGACCTGCTCTTCGCGGATCAGATAATGCTCGACGTCGAGCGCCGCCGGCGCGAGAAGATGGGCGCGCCCTATCGCAATGCCGCGCGAGACTGGAATGCCATGAAGCGTGAAGGATGCCATTGGATGAAAAAGTCCGCGTTCTAAGACCTGCTTTGTGACTTACTCGCCTTCGCCGAATTTATTCTGGATCAGTTCCGCCAGTGCGGCAAAGCATTCCTGCTCGTCCGGGCCGTCTGCTTCCAGTGTAACCGTCGCGCCCTTGCCCGCGGCCAGCATCATCACTCCCATGATGGACTTGGCATTGACGCGCCGTTTATTGCGGGCCATCCAGACCTCGCTCTGGAATTTGGCTGCCAGTTGAGTCAATTTGGCCGAAGCGCGCGCATGCAGGCCCAGCTTGTTCACGATTTCGATTTCTTTTTGAATCATTTTCCGTTTTCTCTAGTCGTCTCAGGGAGACAGGCGCACTCTGTTGTCGACCCTCACCGAGCCGCTCTGCCCGCCCGCTAGAGCCATTTCAACCACCACGTCGATGGTATCGGTCCGGTAGGTAAGTGCACGCAACAGCATAGGCAGGCTGATGCCGGCGATGATTTCCACATGTCCCGGATCGGACAGGCGCAAGGTGCAGTTGGACGGCGTGCCGCCCATGACATCGGTGATCACCAGCACGCCCGCGCCGTCGTCGATGCGCGCGATCGCTTCCTTCGCCAGCTGCGTGACTTCCGCCGGGTCCTGATCGGCGCGCACGTCGATCGCTTCCATCCGTTCCGGACGCCCTCGGAAAACATGCGTCGCCGCTTCGATGAACGCGCTCCCCAGGGGCGCATGTGTCAACAAAAGAATACCTACCATGTTCAGGATATTTCTCTTAGTAAGCCGATCATTGTTTGCGTCGCGATCACGATGCAGGGAGATCAGGCCGGACGCGCTGCCTTTTCCAGCGCATCGATGAACATCGCCGGAACATCGAAGCCGGTTTGTTGTGTGATTTCTTGAAAGCAGGTTGGACTCGTGACATTGACTTCCGTGAGATAGTCGCCGATCACGTCCAATCCTACCAGCAATAAGCCGCGCTCCGACAGAACCGGCGCAAGGGTCTCGGCGATTTCGCGGTCGCGCTCCGAAATCGGCCGCGCCACGCCGAGGCCGCCCGCCGCGAGATTACCGCGCACCTCGCCGTTCTGCGGAATGCGCGCAAGGCAGTATGGCACTACTTCGCCGCCGATCAGCAGCACCCGCTTGTCGCCGTGCGAGATGGCGGGGATGTAGCGTTGCGCCATGATGGAATGGGCGCCGTTGAAGGTCAGCGTTTCGACGACGGAGCCAAGGTTCATGCCGTCGTCCCGGACCCGGAATATACCGCTGCCGCCCATGCCGTCGAGCGGCTTCAGAATGATGTCGTTGTGCAGCGCGTGGAATTCGCGAACACGCGCGATGTCACTGGTCACCAGAGTGGGCGCGGTGAATTGCGCGAATTGCGCAATCGACAGCTTTTCATTGTGGCTGCGTATTGCTTCGGGCCGATTGAATACGCGCGCGCCCTGCCGCTCCGCCAGTTCCAGCAGATACGTCA
>JAQGLQ010000304.1 GCA_028292785.1 Noviherbaspirillum sp.
TAATGACAATTATTTGGTGCCTACTATCCTTTCCCGGTACATAGACCCAGAGACATTATCTATCCGCGAAATGAACCAGACCCGCGCCATCCAGCTACGTGCCTTACAATATCGCATTCTTCAGAAGTCAAAATTTGCTCATGTCAAACCCCCCTGTACCAGTCGTGACCGAAGCCGCATATCTCACGCTGCATTACCGTCTCGCGACCATGGATGGCACCGATATCGTCAGTACTTTTCAGGAGAATCCCGCGACACTCACGCTCGGCTCGAACCAGCTTGCGCCCTCGCTTGAACAATGCCTGATCGGCTTGCCGGAAGGTGCGCATCAAACATTTGATCTGCCACCCGAAAAGGCTTTTGGCCCGCGCAATCCGGAACTGCTGCAGCGCGTGTCACATGCGACGCTCAAGGAGAATTCGCAACTTGGCGAACAGTATGCAATAGGGGATCTGGTCGAATTCGCTGCTCCCGGCGGAGGGCGCTTCGCCGGGGTGTTGCGGGAGATCGATGCGGACGGCGCATTGTTCGACTTCAATCATCCGCTCGCTGGTCAACCTATCAGGTTCGAAGTGAAGGTGATCGGAATACTCTGAGCCCAAAGCCGAGCTTCATGCGGAGCTCCTTCGGCAAGCACCAAGGATCAACATGGAAAAAGAAATTTTACTGGCTCAACCGCGCGGATTCTGTGCGGGCGTCGATCGAGCAATTGAAATCGTCGAAAGGGCGCTGACGGAATTCGGCGCGCCGATCTATGTGCGTCACGAGATTGTCCATAATGCATACGTCGTCGACGATCTGCGCAATAAAGGCGCGATCTTCATCGAGCAACTCGATGATGTCCCGGCCGGCAACACGGTGATTTTTTCCGCGCACGGGGTTTCCAAATCCGTGCAGGTCGAGGCAGCCGAACGTGGCCTCAAGGTTTTCGATGCAACCTGCCCGCTCGTCACCAAGGTCCATGTCGAAGTCGCGAAAATGCGTCTCGAGAATCGGGAGATCATCATGAACGGCCATAAGGGCCACCCCGAGGTGGAAGGCACCATGGGGCAGGCGGAAGACGGCATGCATCTGGTCGAAACGATAGACGACGTGGAACGGCTTCAGGTAAAAAATCCCGACATGCTGGCTTATGTGTCGCAGACGACATTGTCCGTCGACGATACGGCCGACATCATTGGCGCGCTCAAGCGAAGGTTTCCGAATATCGCCGAACCGAAAAAGGGCGATATCTGTTATGCGACGACGAATCGGCAGGAAGCGGTCAAGTTCATGGCGCCGCAAGTTGATCTGCTGATCGTGGTCGGAAGCGCCAACAGCTCCAATTCCAATCGTCTGCGGGAACTGGCGGAAAAGAAAGGCTTGCCGGCTTACATGGTCGACAATGCCGCTCAAATCGATCCCGACTGGCTGGCCGGGAAAAGACGCATCGGCGTCACTGCCGGCGCATCGGCCCCGGAAGTCCTTGTGCAGGCGGTGATCGGTCGGCTGAAGGAATGCGGCGCAGTCAGCGTGCGCACACTGGAGGGCGTCGAGGAAAACGTGACATTCCCTTTGCCGAAGGGCTTGAGTCCTGCATCCGCTTCCTCAGCGCCTGGACGATAGGAAGCATGATTCGGCTGTACACGATGCAGGTTTAATTGAGAGATTTTTTGTTTGGTCAAAATTCAGACGAATCGTTACGATGTTGCGGGTCGAGCAAAACCGGATAAACTGGCCAGGCTGATTTTTCGCGGCGGCATTCGACGATTCACAAGTCTTGCATTCCTATGACATGGCCATGCAACGAAGCGGCACCACGAGGTTCTACCCGGGTGCCGTTTCTCTTATGGGAATTGAATTGTGAAATTTTCCTAAGATTTGAAGACGCTCTTTTTACCATCGGGAACAGCTAGCCATGGATACGTTTATCCAACAAATCATCAACGGCCTGGTTTTGGGCAGCATGTATGCGCTCGTGGCTCTTGGTTACACAATGGTGTACGGGGTACTCAACCTGATCAATTTCGCGCATGGCGATGTCCTGATGATTGGCGCGATGGTGGCTATCAGTGCACTCAAGATTGTGCAAGCCCACGCCCCCGGTTTGCCGGGCGTGGTGCAATTGCTGATTGCGATCGGCGTGGCGATTCCGGTCTGTGTGCTCGTCAATGTCGTTATCGAGCGGGTCGCCTATCGCCGCCTGCGCAACGCGCCGCGCCTTGCTCCCCTGATTACCGCGATTGGCATATCGATCTTGCTGCAGACCTTCGCAATGATGATCTGGGGTCGAAGCCCGATTCCTTTTCCACAAGTGATGCCCTCCGAATCATTCAGCATCTTTGGCGCCCTCATTTCGCAGACCCAGGTGATGTTGCTGATACTGGCCGCGCTCTCAATGATTGCCCTGGTCTTGCTGGTGGAGAAAACCAGAATGGGACGCGCGATGCGCGCGACCGCGGAAAATCCTCGCGTCGCCGGTTTGATGGGAGTGGATTCGAACAAGGTCATCGTTCTTACCTTCGCCATCGGGGCGGCACTTGCCGCGGTGGCGGGCGTGATGTGGGGCGCAAATTATTCCTCCGCCCAGTTTGCCATGGGCTTCGTACCGGGCCTCAAGGCCTTCTCAGCCGCGGTGCTCGGCGGCATCGGCAATATCTACGGCGCAATGGTGGGTGGGATTCTCCTCGGACTGATCGAAAGCCTGGGCGCCGGTTATATCGGCGACCTGACGGGCGGTTTCCTCGGTAGCCACTACCAGGACATCTTCGCTTTCATCGTACTGATCGTGGTGCTCACTCTGCGGCCCTCCGGCATCATGGGTGAACGCGTTGCGGACCGAGCCTGATCGCGGATAAGGGAGAAAACCATGTCGTCTCTGTTCGATACAAAAAGCAGCCCGCGAAAGGCGTATCTCAATTTCGCCGTGCTCGGCATCGTGCTCATATTGTTCCCGTTTGTCGCAGCGAATTTCGGCAATTCCTGGGTGCGCATCATGGATCTGGCGCTGTTGTACATCATGCTGGCGCTGGGCTTGAATATCGTCGTCGGCTTCGCCGGTTTGCTGGACCTGGGCTACATCGCTTTCTATGCAATCGGCGCATATATGACGGCTTTGCTTGCGTCGCCCCAGTTCGCCACGGTGCTCGAGTCGTTTGTGAACGAATATCCGGCGATAGGCAATGCGCTGGTATGGGCCCTCGGACCGGAGATATTGAAGAACGGGATCCATTTGTCGGTCTGGTTCATTGTTCCGCTCAGCGCGGCGATAGCGGCCTTCTTTGGTGCACTGCTGGGCGCCCCGACGCTCAAGCTGCGCGGCGACTATCTGGCAATTGTCACGCTGGGTTTCGGCGAGATCATACGGATCTTCATGAACAACCTGAACGCGCCGGTCAATATCACCAACGGGCCCCAGGGCATCAACATGATTGACCCGATCAGGATCTTCGGCGTTTCCCTGGCGGGAGAGCCCGGTTCGCGGGCCACGGTGTTTTTCGGCGAATACGGAATGCCCTCGGTGAATGCCTACTATTTCCTGTTCCTCGGGCTATGCATCATCACGGTCTTCATTTCGATCCGCCTTCAGCATTCGCGGCTGGGCCGCGCATGGGTGGCAATTCGTGAAGATGAAGTCGCGGCAAAGGCAATGGGCATCAATACACGCAATATCAAGCTGCTCGCGTTTGCGATGGGCGCATCGTTCGGCGGTGTCGCCGGCTCCATGTTTGCGGCGTTTCAGGGCTTCGTATCGCCGGAATCGTTTTCGCTCACCGAGTCGATCGCGGTCCTGGCCATGGTCGTGCTCGGCGGCATGGGACATATTCCCGGGGTCGTGCTGGGCGGGATCATCCTCGCTGCCTTGCCGGAGGTGCTGCGCCATGTGGTGGAACCGGTTCAGAAAGCCTTGTTCGGCCACGTGATCATCGAAGCCGAAGTGTTGCGCCAGTTGCTCTACGGCCTTGCGATGGTCGTCATCATGCTGTTCCGCCCCGCAGGCTTATGGCCCGCGCCGCGGCATGAAGACAGAATGACGGCAAGTTCGCGGCCTTCCGATGAAAAGAAGGAAGCAAATGTGCTTGCGGCCTGAGGAGATGCAATGATCGACCAGTCCCTTCTTCTTGTCTCAGGGGTCAACAAGCGCTTCGGAGGATTGCAAGCGCTGTCTGATGTCAGCATCAGGATCGAGAAGGGTCAGATCTACGGCCTGATCGGCCCGAACGGTGCTGGCAAGACCACCTTCTTCAATGTCATTACCGGCTTATATCAACCCGATTCCGGAACCTTCCGGCTCGCGGGCCGGCCGTATTCGCCGTCTGCTCCGCATGAGGTCGCCAAGGCAGGAATCGCGCGGACCTTCCAGAACATCCGCTTGTTCGGCGAGATGTCCGCCCTCGAAAACGTCATGGTCGGACGTCACGTGCGCACCAGCCAGGGTGTGATCGGCGCAGTCCTGCGTACCAGGGCGGCACGCGAAGAGGAGGCCGGCATACGCAGGCGCGCGATGGAACTGCTCGATTTCGTCGGAATCGCACAGTTCGCCGACCGCACATCCCGTTATCTCTCGTACGGCGATCAGCGCCGTCTCGAAATCGCACGCGCATTGGCAACCGATCCACAACTGATCGCTCTCGACGAACCTGCCGCCGGCATGAATGCGACTGAAAAGCTGGGGTTGCGTGAATTGCTCCTCAAGATCAAGGCCGAAGGCAGGACGATTCTACTGATCGAGCATGACGTGAAGCTTGTCATGGGACTGTGCGATCGCTTGACCGTGCTCGACTATGGCAAGCCCATCGCGGAAGGCATGCCGTCGGAAATTCAGAATAATCCGGCTGTCATCGAGGCTTATCTGGGAGGCTCTCATTGATGAGCGAAATGGTACTGAAGATCAGCGGGCTGAAGATCGCCTACGGCGGCATTCAAGCGGTAAAGGGAATCGACCTCGAGGTCCGGCAGGGCGAGCTGGTGACGCTGATCGGCGCGAATGGCGCAGGCAAGACCACCACATTGAAAGCAATAACCGGGACACTGCCGAACTGCCGCGTTGAAGGTACGATTCACTATGACGGCCGTCCGGTCAATGGCCTCGGCTCTTTCGAGCTGGTAAAAAGAAACCTGATCATGGTGCCGGAGGGACGAGGCGTTTTTACGCGCATGACGATCCTCGAAAACCTTCTGATGGGCGCATACACGCGCGAAAATGATCGCACCATTCACGCCGACATCGAAAAATGGTTCGGCGTGTTTCCTCGTTTGAAAGAGCGTGCCTCGCAATTGGCTGGCACGCTCTCAGGCGGTGAGCAGCAAATGCTGGCCATGGCGCGCGCGTTGATGGGCCATCCGAAGTTGCTCCTGCTCGACGAGCCGTCGATGGGACTTTCACCCATCATGGTGGAAAAAATCTTCGAGGTGGTGCGAAAGGTTTCAGCGGAAGGCGTGACCATCCTGCTCGTCGAACAAAACGCGAAACTGGCGTTGCAGGCTGCGCACAGGGCTTATGTAATGGACTCCGGACTCATCACGATGAGCGGGCAATCGAGGGATATGCTCGATAATCCGAAAGTCAGGGAAGCATATCTGGGCGAGAGTTGAATCGTCTATCCTGGAAAACGGCTTAGGATCGCGGCTTCGTCGATGAAGTGACTAACCTGGTCGCAACGCTGGTCACAAGGAAATCGGGAGCCTAGCATTCACGCGGGTCTGGTGGTCCCGCCGACAGGAATCGAACCTGTATCTAGCGCTTAGGAGGCACTTGTTCTATCCATTGAACTACGGCGAGACGCCTGGAACTCCCAATCACGCCCGAGATTATAGCTTACCTGCATGGATTGGCAGTCGGTACAATGCGAGCTTCGATAATTTTCTGATGGCGCGGTTGACGCGCTTTCGCGATCATGGCTGTCATTTCTTTCTCCGATGCGCAACTCGCATTCGGACATGTAGCGTTACTCGATCATGCCGAGTTCTCACTTGAATCCGCAGAACGCGTCGGGCTGATCGGCCGTAACGGAACCGGTAAATCATCTCTTCTGAAAATACTTGCAGGAAGATCCAGGCTTGACGATGGCCTGTTGGTGATGCAGCAGGGAATAAAGATTTCCTTCGTCGAACAGGAACCGCACTTTCCTGACGATATGACTGTTTTCGATGCGGTGGCGTCCGGGCTTGGCGAGATGCCCGCACTGCTCGCCGAATATAACGATCTGACCGGGCAACTGGGAGGCGACGATGACGTTGCCGTGATGGAGCGCATGCATGCGATTCAAACCAGGCTTGATGCGGCCGACGCCTGGAATCTTGGCAACCGGGTCGAAGCAACCTTGGGCCGTCTGAATCTGGATAAGGATGCGCTTGTCGGCACTTTGTCGGGCGGGACTCAAAAGCGGGTCGCATTGGCTTGCGCCCTGGTTGGTTCGCCGGATGTATTGTTGCTGGATGAGCCGACCAACCACCTCGACTTTACTTCCATTCAATGGCTCGAAGGATTGCTGCGCGAGTACAAGGGGAGCGTGCTGTTCATTACGCATGACAGGACTTTCCTCGACAACGTCGCGACGCGAATCATCGAACTCGATCGGGGCAGGCTGCTTTCGTTTCCGGGCAATTTCAGTGCATACCAGACGCGCAAGGCGGAGCAGCTTGAAATCGAAGCGATCGAGAATGCCAAGTTCGACAAGTTTCTGGCGCAGGAAGAAGTCTGGATCCGTAAAGGCGTGGAAGCGCGGCGCACGCGCAATGAAGGCCGGGTCAAGCGTCTGGAAGAATTGCGCCGGACTCGCGTGGCGCGACGTGATCAGCAGGGTCAGGTGAAGCTCGATGTATCGACCGGCGAACGTTCGGGCAAGATCGTGGCTGAAATGACCGACGTGAGCAAGCGCTACGGCGAAAAGATCATCGTGCGGGACTTCAGTTCGACGATACTTCGCGGCGACAAGGTTGGCCTGATCGGGCCGAATGGCGCTGGCAAGA
>JAQGLQ010000299.1 GCA_028292785.1 Noviherbaspirillum sp.
AAGGGAGAGCTGCTGCCGGGATCGTAACGAACGAGATACGCGTCGCGGGCCGGGCATGCGGCGTCAGCGGCAAGGGAATAAGCAGGGACGGGCGTGGTCCCCGCGGCGGCCGCCGTGGCGTGCAGCACGAGTGTCGCATACGGTTCGGCAAGCACTTTCTCCATCTGATCCCTGACGCACGCAAATTCCCCGCCTCTTGCGGCGGCAGCGGGACTCGTCACCAAGGCGGTGGTCATCGCATCCATCGCCGGCGAAACACAGACGCAAAAAACCAGCAATGCAAGCATCACTTCGAGGTAGGTTACTCCGCGTTGCCGCTTCATCATGCGTGGTTGGCGGATGCGCATGCTATCGGATTTCAAGGCGAGGAGACGCGGCCGGAAACGGGATCGATGCTGATGACCCGGCGCGACGTGCCGGAAGAGACCACCACCTGATCGGCGCTCGCCACGAGAGCCACGACATCGGAGAACGCGGGGCCGGCCACGCGGACGGGATTGCCGGCGCTCCCGAACGCCACTTGCTGCGATAGCGTGCCATCGGCGAAAGCGAATCTGGAGCTGACGCGCAATCCCGACGCCAGGAATGCGGTCCCGTCGAGCGCCACGCGATACGGCATCTTCGCGCCCGGATGCAGCACCGGGCTGTCGGGATTCTCGACCGGCGGCGCGACGCCATCGCGCAATCGAAACACCCGCACGATGTTGTTCTCCTCGAAACTGACGACGGTCGGTTCCGCCAGCCGCGCCGCCTCCTGCCGGGCGAAATGCAATGCCTGCACTACTTCGCTTGCCGCCGTGTCGACCGAGGTGCCGTTCAGCATGCCGGCCGAGGGCATCGCCACGGCGGTGATCACTGCCACCACCGCGGCCGCCACCAGCATTTCGGCCAGCGTGAATCCGCGCCATCCTCGGTCCGATCGGGCACGCATGACGATCAGCGTTCGCTCAGGGGCTTGAGGTCCATGCCCTGCAGCGTGGTATTGGCGATGAACTGGCCGGTTCGCGTGTTGAAGGCCCAGCCCTGCGAACCGCTCACCGGGACGACCGGCCCCTCGTTGGTGAAAATAGTGACGGTGGCGTTATCGGTGATCGGCTCCTTCGGCACGCCATTCCTGAGATACGGCCCGAACCGGTAGACATTCGTATCCGCCACCGCGCAGGTATTTCCCAGTGCATCCGTTGCCTTGGTCAACTGTTCGATGAAGGCTGCGCTGCCAGGCAGCGACGCGGTCCCCCGTTGCCCCGGCGGGCAAGGGTCCGAGTTCACCGTTCCATTGGGCGCCACGATGCCCGGCAGGCGGTTGATATGCTGCGCCCGGTAGACCTCGATGGCCGAACGCATGGCCGCCAGATTGGCATTCAGCGCGGATTCGCGCGCCTCCTGCGCCGAATTTCCGAAGGATGGAACCACGATGGCAGCGATGATCGCGATGATGACCACGACAATCAACAGCTCGACCAGTGAAAAACCTTTCGCCATGCGGACAGCGTTTCGACGTTTCATATTCTTCTGCTCCCTTTTCAAAAATACATTCGACTCCACGATCCCGATAACGCTGGAATGACACTTGACGCGCTCAATGCACGCCGTTCGACAGCTTGAAGATCGGCACGATCATCGCGCTGACGATGATGCCGACGATCAGTCCCACGATCAGCAGCATCGCCGGCTCGGCCAGCTTCGAAAGTTGATTCAGGCGCTTGGTCAGTGCGCGGTCATGAAAGTCGGCGATGCGTAGCATCACATGGCTCAGCTGCCCGGCCTCCTCGCCTGTCGCGATCATCTGCAGGACCGTGCGCGGAATGAAGTACGTTCCCTTGAACCCTTCGGCGATGCCCCTGCCCTCGTTGACGTCCGCCTCGAGACGCGTGACGAAAGCCTGGAACTCGCGGTTGGAAATGATCTCGCGGCACGCGGTCAGCGTCGCCAGGATCGTCACGCCGTATTGCAGCGAAATGCCCATGGTGCGCATCAGCCTGGTCAGATAAATCTCGATGAAGATGTCGCGGATGAACGGCACGCGCAGTGTCGCGCGGTCGAACCAGGCAGCGCCGGCCGAACTCTTCAGCAGGAGGGCGGCGCCGCCAACCGCCAGCACGACGGCCGCCAGAATCGCGAGCGGATGCTTGGTAAGCGCATCGCTGACCGCCATCAGGATTCTGGTCGTGACCGGCAACTGGCTGTAGATCGAAGCAAACATCGACGCGAATTTCGGAAATACCGCGCTCAGGATGAACACCACGACCCCGACCGAGAACACCACCAGGAAAGCCGGATAGGACAATGCGGCCACCAGCGTATCGCGTAGCCTCTCCTGTTTCTCATCCATCTCCAGAAGCTGCTCCAGCACCTGGGTCAGATAGCCGCCGCCTTCGCTGACGGCGACCAGATTGGCGTAGCTTGCCGGGAATACCGCCGGAAACCTGGCCAGCGCATCCGAAAATTTCCGCCCTTCGACGATGGTGTCGATCAGACCGGCGATGGTCTGCTGCATGCGCAGGGTATCGGCTTGCGCATGCAATGACTGAAGCGCCGCATGCAGGGTCATGCCCGTGCCCAGTTGCAGCGACAGGCGCTCGGTGAAGAGAATCCGTTCCCTGGCCGCCGAGCGCCGCGCCGGCCGGGCCAGCCATGCGCGAGCCGGCTTGCCGCCGCGCTGCGCGCGGTCGGCCATGCCTGCGCTATCGATGTCTCCGATTTCAATCGCCATGGGTAGACATCCTTCCGGAACCGGTGGTCATGGTCATTCGGCGTGAATCACGCGGGATACTTCGTCGAGCGTGGTGCTGCCCTCGCAAACCCGCTGCAGCACGTCGGCATACAGGTCACGGTGCTCCTTATCCGCCAGATGGCGGCTCATTTCATCCTTGCCGGCGTCGGCCAGGATCATTCGCCGCAAATCCGCATCGATGTCGACCAATTCATAGATGCCAAGCCGGCCCCTGAAGCCCGAGTCGTAGCAGGATGGGCAGCCGCGGCCGCGCGCCAGCTTCAGATTGCCATTTCCTTTCCAGCGACAGGCGGCGGCCACTTCCGGCGCCGCGACATAGGTCGTCTTGCAGGAAACGCACACCTTGCGCACCAGACGCTGCGCCATCACGCCGACCAGCGCCGACGACAGCAGGTACGGTTCGATGCCCATCTCGGCCAGCCGCGCCACCGCGCCCAGCGTGTCGTTGGTATGCAGGGTGGTGAGCACAAGATGGCCGGTCAGGGCGGCCTGGATCGCGATTTCCGCGGTCTCGCGGTCGCGGATCTCCCCCAGCATGACGATGTCGGGATCCTGGCGCAGCACATGTTTCAGGATCTTCGGGAAGGAAAGGCCGATCGCCTCGTTGATCTGGTTCTGGTTGATGATGTCCAGCTGATATTCGACCGGGTCTTCGATGGTGACGATGTTTTTCTCGATGCTCTTCAGGAAATTGATCGCCGCATACAGGCTGGTGGTCTTGCCGCTGCCGGTCGGTCCGGTCACCAGGACCAGGCCATGGCTGCGGCCGAGCATCTTCTTGAACAGCGAGCAGATGGGCGCGGCCATGCCCAGCTTGTCGAGGTCGAGAATCGACTGGTTGGTGTCGAGCACGCGCAGCACCACCTTTTCGCCGTAGATGCCGGGCAGCGAGCTGAAGCGCAGATCGACCGTCCGGCCCTGGGTAAAGACCTGGATGCGGCCGTCCTGCGGCAGCCGGCGTTCGGCGATGTCGAGATTGGCCATCACCTTCAGTCGCGAAACGATCGCCGGATGCAGCTCCGGACGGGGCGACATCGCCTCGTACAGGATGCCGTCGATGCGCAGGCGGATGCGGGCACGCTGACGCGAAATCTCGATATGAATATCGCTGGCGTTGTCCCTGATGGCGCGCTGGATCACGGCATTGACGAGATTGACCACCGGGCTTGCGCCGGCCATTTCATCGACCACGGTGTAGTCGTCGGGCTGACGGTTCACCACCAGTTCCAGATCGTCGGCCATGCTGTGCACGAAGGCCGGCAGCCCGGACGAGCCATGCGCCTCGTCCAGCGCGCGGGAAATTTCATCGGCGGTCGCCAGCACGCAGCGCACCTTGCAACCGGTCAGCGCCTTGACGTCGTCGAAACTGTCGATCGCCTGCGGATCGGAAGTCGCGAGTGTCAGCGTGCCGTCGACGCGGAACATGGGCAAGACATGCAGCCGGCGCGCGGTGTCGCGGTCGAGCAGCTGAACCGCTTCCGGGTCGTACAGGCCGGCCCGCAGGGAAATCGACGGCACCGAAAGCTGCTCGGCCAGCGCTTGCAGGAGCGCCGCTTCGGAGACCCATTTCTTTTCAAGCAGGATCGATCCAAGCTGCCCGCCGGTTTTCTGCTGAAGCGCCACCGCTTCCTCGATATGCGCCGCGCTGGCATGCCCCCCTTCGCTGAGTATTTCGCCGATCTTTCTTTTTCTGCCGACCCGGGCAGGCGGCCGGGCCGGCGCATCGAATGCCGGGATCTGGTCGGTCAGCCCGGTCGCCGTGAAGATCTCCTGCACGAGTTCGCTCGGGTAAGCGATCTTCAGTGATCCGCCGAGCCGGATCAGCCCGGCGCTCGACCTGGCCAGCAGTTCCAGTGCGCGTCCGGCAAGCAGCGATACCCGGCTGAGATCGATGATGATATGCACCTGGTGCGAAGCGATACAGGCTGCAAGGGCCGCCTCCAGCGCGGCGACCGACTCCGCCGACACCAGCGGCGTCTCCGGCGCCAGAAAGGTCATGGCGCCGATCCGGCTTTGCGCCACCGCGGCTTCAGACAGCGGCATTCTGCTGCGGCATGGGCACCGCCTCGCGCTTGATGTTGAAACGTTTCATCCAGTCGGGATCGGCTTCGCATACCCTTTTGAAGAGCGCGACGATCTGCGGATCGAGCTGGGTGCCCGCCACCCGTTCGATTTCCTTCATCGCGAATTCATGGCTGCGCCCGGGCCGGTAGGCGCGCGAACTGGTGATCGAATCGTAGGTATCCGCGACCGCGATGATGCGGGCGTTCAGCGGAATCGCCGGGCCTTTGAGCTGATGCGGATAGCCGGTGCCGTCGAATTTTTCCTGATGATGGCGCGCGCCGGGCACGGCATCCTTGAGCCTGTCGATATGACGCAGGATTTCATAGGAGCGCTCCGGATGCACCATGATGAAGGTGTATTCGTCCTCGGTGAGCCGCGCCGGCTTGCACAGGATCGCGTCGGGAATGCCGATCTTGCCGACGTCGTGCAGCAGCGACCCCCAGAACAGATTGTCCAGTTCGGACTCGGGCAGTGCCGCGGCGCGCCCGATTTCCATGGCGATGTGGTGCACGCGTTCCGAATGGCCGCGGGTATACGGGTCCTTGGCTTCGACCGACTCGATGAGCGCGGCCGCCATCTGCTCATTGAATTTTTCCGCCTGCGACAGCATGCCGTACAGCCGCGAAAGGCTGGACAGCTGGTTGGCCAGCACCTCGCCCAGCTTGCGATCGCTATTGCTGAAATCGGGCTTGCCGTAATGATTGACCAGCACCAGGATCGCGACCACGGAACTGCCCTCGAACACCGGGCAGCACAACAGCTTGAGCTGCATGTCGGTGAAGATGTAGGCGCGCCTCGGATCGCTCATGCTGTTGAGCACGACGGACTGACGCGCGGTGCTGACGAAACGGAACAGGTCGCCGCGCATTTCCACCAGTACCAGGTCGAGATTGTGCAGCGGCTCGCTGAGATTGGTCGCCGATATGCACACATTATCGTCGGGCTTGACGAAGGCGGCGATATCGACGTTCATCTGCTCGGCGCAGCTTTTCAGCAAGCCGGAAAAGATTTCCTCGCCTTGCCTGGCATTGCGCAGCTTCTGATCGACGGCATAGACGAGATGAAGTTCCTCGTAGCGTTCGGACAATTCCGCCGCCATCATATCCAGCTCCGATTTCAGCGCATGCTCGTCGGCCATCCCCGCGGCCAGATCTTCCAGCGCCTCCGCCAGCGCGTCGCGCGTGTCCGGCGCGTTTTCCGGCACCAGCAGCGCCATATATCCGAGCAGTTCGTCGAAGCGCGAATGCACCGGCGCGTATTGCAGCGAGCGGCCGTCCTTCAGCATGTGCTCCTGCATGCCGCGGCCGCGGCAGGTCCATTCGAAGCCGGTGTCGCTGATTTCGGCGAGCCAGCGGCCGTGTCCCTCATCGTCGTCGGACCACAACAATGCGCCTCCGGCATCCGCGATCGCGAACGGATGCCGCATGCCGGTCATGCGGCGCAACCAGCGCACGTAGCGCGAAAAATCCAGCGAGGCGAACATGCCGTCATTCATGGCGAACCTCCGGCATCGCTTGCTCCTCCCTGAAATATGTCGAGAGCCGGCCGACCAGGCGGCGCGGGCTCAGCGGCTTTTCGAGGAATTCGACGTCATTCAGCCTGCCCACCCAGGCGCGCTGCTCGAGCGCGGTCATGGAAGTCATCACCATGATCAGCGCCGCGCATTCCGGGAAGCGCTCGCGCGCCGCCTCGCACAACTCGCGGCCTCCCATTTTCGGCATCTGCACGTCGGTGATCATGACGTCCGGCGCGCGCAGCGCGAATTTTTCCAGCGCCTGCATGCCATTCACCGCCGTCTCGACTTCGTAGCCCTCGCGCGCGAGCGTCATGCCGAGGACCCGCAGTACGTGCGGCTCGTCATCCACGATGAGAATTCGCCGCCCATTCATAAAATGTTCGCTTCCCGAGCCGCCGACAGCGCCTTCTTCAGATGGATGGAAAACGCGCTGCCCCGCCCCGGCTCGCTCTCGAGCGTCATGCGGCCGTGATGCAGGCGCACGATCTCATGCGTCAGATACAGTCCAAGGCCGTGGCCGGCGCGCCGTTGCGTATCGCCGCCATTCGCGCGGAAAAATTTTTCGAACACATGGGGCTGCGCATCCGCCGGAATGCCGATGCCTGTGTCCCGCACGGTGATCACGATATCGGTGTCGCTGTCGCTGACCTCGATCCAGACCTTGCCGTTGGGCTCGTTGTATTTCAGCGCATTGGTCACCATGTTGTTGATCGCGATGCGCAGCATTTCCTTGTCGGCATGAATCGCGTCGATCGCCTTGGGGATATCCATTTCCATGGCGATCGATCCGGCCCGCGCGCGCGACGCCATGTGGTTGAAGATGTCTTGCAGCAGTTCATCGAGCCGGACGCGGGTGCGCTGCGGCTTCAGCCCGCCGGTCTCCATCTTGCTGATGCTGAGCATGTTATTGACCAGGCCGGCCATGCGCTCGACCTCGTCATGAATCACGTTGGCGGCCTCGATCTGCATCGCCTGGTCGCCGCCTATGCCTTGTTGCAGCATCTCGGCATACATCGCGATGTTGTTGAGCGGCGTTTTCAGTTCATGCGATATCTGGGCCACGAAGTCATGCCCGGCCTGCTGTCCCTGCCGTTCCAGCGTGACATCGCGCAATACCAGGAGCGTGCCGAACATCATGCCTTCCTGCGGCGGAACCAGCGGCTGCGCAAAGGCGCGGATGCATCTGTCGGGCGCGGCATGCGACTGAAATTCCACCTGTTCCGACCGCATGTCGTGCGCGCCCGAGGTGCGATAGCGCAGCAGCAATTCGCGCAGCGCGTCGTCCCTGCACCAGGATTCGAGCGGCTGCGTGAGTACCGCTTCGGTGTCGGCGCCGATCAGCGCCGTGATTCTGGCGCCGACGAAGTTGATGTTGCCGGCGGGGTCGAGGATGAACAGTGCGTCGGGCAGACAGTGCAGCACGAAGTTCATCTTGTTGCTGTTGTACTCGAGGAAGCGATTGGTCGTCAGCAGATTCGATTTTTCGCTCTCGAGCTCGCTGATGCGGCGGTGCGAATCATCCACATAGCGGCTGAGGGCGGCGGCAAGTCCGGGCATGTCCAGCGACTGCGCGCGCGCTTTTGCGTCATGCAGCGCATGCAGGCGTCGCAGGATCTCGCCCAGCGGCTTCAGCTCGCGCCTGATCAGAAAATAGATAAACGGGACCAGCAGAAAGGTTGGCAGGGCCAGCATCGCAAGAAA
>JAQGLQ010000329.1 GCA_028292785.1 Noviherbaspirillum sp.
TTGATGACGGTATTCACCGCATCCGCTGTTGACGGGAACGAACACACCGCCGCGGAAATCGCTCCCGGCTGCGGATAGAGCCGAACCGTCACTTCAGTAATGATGCCCAGCGTGCCTTCGCTGCCGACGAAGATGCGCGTCAGATCGTAGCCCGCCGACGATTTCTTCGCGCGCGTGCCGGTCTTGATGATGCGTCCGTCGGCGGTGACGACCGTGAGCGCGAGGACATTTTCGCGCATGGTGCCGTAGCGCACGGCATTGGTGCCGGACGCGCGCGTCGCCGCCATGCCGCCCAGCGAGGCATCGGCGCCGGGATCGATCGGAAAGAACAGGCCGGTATCCCTGATCTCCTGGTTCAGCTGCTTGCGCGTCACGCCGGCCTGCACGGTCACCGTCAAGTCCTCGGCATGCACGGCCAGGATATTGTTCATCTGCGATAGATCGATCGTGATGCCGCCTCGCAGCGCAAGGATATGGCCTTCCAGCGAAGTGCCGGCGCCATAGGCAATGACCGGCGTTTCATGTTGGCTGCACAGTTTTACAGCTGCGGCGACCTCTTCCGTCGAATGCGCGAAGACCACCGCGTCGGGCAGCATGGGAGCGTACGAGGATTCGTCGCGGCCATGATGCTCGCGCATGGCCTGCGTGACGGAAAAGCGCTCGCCGAACAGGGATTTCAGTTCGGTCAGCAGGATCTGCGGCACCGGCTTCTTCAGCTCCGTTGCTGGGGTTGGATGGTTCATGAGGTCTCCGATTTTGTCCGATTCTACTCCGTAGGGGGACGCGACGTTTCGATGAAAAGCAGCCCCGCGCAGGCGATTTGCCGTATCCTCGAGCCACTCCTGACTTCGCTATCCATCATGGGCAACCGACTTTCGAAAATTGCAACCCGCACCGGCGACGACGGCACGACCGGACTCGGCGACGGCAGCCGCATCGCGAAGTACAGCATGCGCATGCATGCCATCGGCGATGTGGATGAACTGAATTCCCAGCTTGGCTTGCTGCTGTGCGAACCGCTGCCGGGCACTCTGCGCGACGAGCTGCTTTCGATACAGCATGATTTGTTCGATCTCGGCGGCGAGCTGTGCATCCCGGGCCATGCCATGATCGGCGACGGGCATGTGGCCCGGCTCGATGCGCTGCTCGATAAATACAATGCCGATTTGCCGCCGCTGAAGGAATTCATCCTGCCCGGCGGATCGCGCGCGGCGGCGCTTGCCCATGTCTGCCGGACAGTCTGCCGCCGCGCGGAGCGGGCCATCGTCGCGCTCGGCGGGGAAGAGACAGTCAATCCGCCGCCGCGGCAATACATGAACCGGCTGTCGGACCTACTGTTCGTGTTGTCGCGCATGTTGAACCGTTACGCCGGCGCAACCGATGTCCTGTGGGACAAGGACAGAAAACGCTAGGATGTGCGCTTGTCGCGCTCGATCAGCGCATATGCCGAATGGTTGTGAATCGACTCGAAGTTTTCCGCCTCGAGCACGTAAGCCAGGATGCGCCCGTCGGCATTCAGCATGCCCGCCACATCGCGCACCAGGTCTTCGACGAACTTCGGATTGTCGTAGGCGCGCTCGGTCACGTATTTTTCATCGGGCCGCTTCAGCAGGCCGTACAGCTCGCATGATGCCTGTTCCTCTATCCTGGCAATCAGCTCATCCACCGCCAGCTCGCGCGACAGCAATGCGCTGACGGTGATATGCGAGCGCTGGTTATGCGCGCCATACGCGGAGATCTTTTTCGAACAGGGGCACAGGCTGGTCACCGGAACCATGACCTTCAGGGTGATCTCGACCTTTCCGTTGTCGATCTCGCCGGCCATGCCGACTTCGTAATCCATCAGGCTTTCGACGCCGGAAACCGGGGCGGTCTTCTTGATGAAATACGGGAACGATACTTCGATGCGTCCGGCATCCGCTTCCAGCAGCCGCGTCATCTTCCGCAGCAGGTCGCCGAACGCGCTGACGTCGAACGGCGCACGATTGTCCTCGAGCAGTGCGATGAAACGGGACATGTGCGTGCCCTTCTGCTGTTCAGGCAGGCGCACATACATGTTCCAGGTGCCGACGGTCGGCTGCGGGCCGAAGGCGGTTCCGACCGTGACGGGATATCGCACGCCTTTCACGCCGACGCGCTGGATCGCGATATGGCGCGTATCGACGGTGCTTTGCACATCGGGAATGGCACCGAGATTGAGATCGCGGGTATTCATCAAGTTTTCCCTTCGTTCGTGGCGATCGCTTCATGCGCGCCGGCGGCATTAAAATTTTTGATTGTTCACGACCAGACGCGGCTCATCCTTGCCGAAGCGCTTGCGCACCGATGCCTCGATACCGTCGGCATCGAGGCCGCACATGGCAAGCAACTGGCCGGTGTCGCCGTGATCGATGAAACGATCCGGCAATCCCAGGTGCAGGACAGGCTTGACGATGCCGGCTTCCGCCAGCGCCTCCGCCACAGCCGAGCCGGCGCCACCCATCAAGGCGCCCTCCTCGACCGTCACCAGCGCGGAATGCGTCTGCGCCAGCTGCTTGACGAGTTCGGTATCGAGCGGCTTCACGAAGCGCATGTTCGCCACGGTAGCATTCAAGGCTTCCGCGGCCGCCAGTGCGGGCGCCAGCATGGTGCCGAAAGCCAGGATCGCGATGCCCTCGCCTTCGCGCCTGATCTCGCCCTTGCCGAGCGGGATGGTGCGCAGATCTTTCTCGATGGCGGCACCGATGCCCGCGCCGCGCGGATAGCGCACCGCGGCCGGGCCGTTGTACTCGAAAGCGGTCGACAGCATCTGGCGGCACTCGTTTTCGTCGGAGGCCGCCATCACCACCATGTTGGGAATGCAGCGCAGATAGGCGATATCGTAGTTGCCGGCGTGCGTGGCGCCATCGGCGCCCACCAGGCCGGATCGGTCGAGCGCGAACGTGACGTCGAGGTTTTGCAAGGCGACGTCATGGATCAGTTGATCGTAGCCGCGCTGCAGGAAGGTCGAGTAAATGGCGACCACCGGCTTCATACCCTCGCAGGCCATCCCGGCGGCGAAGGTCACCGCATGCTGCTCGGCGATGCCGACATCGTAATAACGGTCGGGAAAATTCTGTTCAAAGCGCACCATGCCCGAGCCTTCCCGCATCGCCGGCGTGATGCCGACCAGGCGGATGTCCTTTGCCGCCATGTCGCACAGCCAGTCGCCGAAAACCTGGGTGTAGGTGATCTTGCTTGCCGCGGCGGGCTTGATGCCTTCGGCCGGATTGAACTTGCCGGGGCCGTGGTACAGCACCGGATCGGCTTCGGCCAGCTTGTAGCCCTGGCCTTTCTTGGTCACCACGTGCAGGAACTGCGGTCCCTTCAGGTGCTTCAGGTTCTGCAGCGTGGGGATCAGCGATTCCAGGTCATGCCCGTCGATCGGCCCGATGTAGTTGAAGCCGAATTCCTCGAACATGGTGGCCGGCACCACCATGCCTTTCGCATGCTCTTCCAGCCTTTTGGCCAGTTCCAGCATCGGCGCCGGCAGCATCGACCTGCCGACGTTCTTGGCGGTCGCATAGAACTTGCCCGACATCAGCCGCGCGAGGTAGCGGTTGAGCGCGCCGACCGGTGGCGAGATCGACATGTCGTTGTCGTTCAGGATCACCAGCAGGTTGATGTCGTTGTAGACGCCGGCGTTGTTCATCGCTTCGAACGCCATGCCGGCGGTCATCGCGCCGTCGCCGATCACCGCGATGGCATGCCGGTCCTCGCCCTTGGCGCGGGCGGCCAGCGCCATGCCGAGCGCCGCCGAAATCGAAGTCGACGAATGCGCGGTGCCGAAGGTGTCGTAGACGCTTTCCGAGCGGCGCGGGAATCCGGAGATGCCGCTCAGCTGCCGCAGCGTCTTCATCTGTTCGCGGCGGCCGGTCAGGATCTTGTGCGGATAGGTCTGATGTCCGACGTCCCATATCAGCCGGTCCTCGGGCGTGTTGAAGACGTAATGCAGCGCGATGGTCAGCTCTACCGTGCCGAGGTTGGAGGACAAAAGGCCGCCCGTGCTCGATACCGAATCGAGCACGAAGGCGCGCAACTCGTCGGCCAGCGGCTTGAGCTGGCTGCGCGACAGTTTGCGCAGGTCGGCGGGTCCATCGATTTTTTTCAGCAAGTCCATACTTGTTTATGCTTTCCGCTGCACGATCAGGTCCGCGATTTCGCGCAGGCGTCGTGCATTTTCTCCAAATGGCATGAGCGCGCAGTGCGCGTCATTCCGCAGTTTTTCCGCCAGGGACTTCGACCGCTTCAGGACAAGTATCGATACATAGGTCGGCTTGTTGTCGGCGGCATCCTTGCCCGCCGTCTTGCCGAGCGTGGCGGAGTCGGCCGTCGCGTCGAGCACGTCGTCGACCACCTGGAACGCCAGGCCGATCGCATCGGCATAGGCCTTCAGCGCCGCCTCCTCGTCCGCCGACAGCGACTTGCCGCTGAGCGCGCCGAGCAGCACCGCCGCGCTCAGCAAGGCGCCGGTCTTCATGCGGTGCATCCGTTCCAACTGGTCCAGCGACAGGCTCAGGCCGACGCTCGACAGGTCGATCGCCTGGCCGCCGCACATGCCGAGCGAACCGGCGGCATGCGCAAGCACGCGGATCATCGCTATCCTGCGCGCCGGCGGGACCGGGCTTTCCTCGGACAGGACCAGGAAAGCCTGCGACTGCAAGG
>JAQGLQ010000341.1 GCA_028292785.1 Noviherbaspirillum sp.
TTAATTTAAGTGCACTCGTTAAGTATTTATTCATTTATTCGTTCCAATGCAAAAGGATGGGCAGTTCGGGGGGCGTGAAGAACCGTATGAAAATGCATCCGGCGAAATAGAACGAGCTTAATTAAGCGGACTTAATACAATTGGCGCAATGGACGGGATGGACAATGGCGCCCTGCCGCACTGAAACGGAGATCAGGTCGAAGGGAATCGGGCCAGGCCCGGACGCGAATCAGGCATCAGGCCCGAACCCACAGAATCCGGATCTGCCGCTCACAACACGAAACGGAAATCGTTGACCAGCGCCCCCGGCAAACGCGCACTGGCCGTGTCGCGTCCGCCATAGGTGTCGTTGTCGATCAGCAGTTCCCTCTCCTGCGTCAGCCGCGCGAGCTAAGGCCCGAGCAGGCGGAACACTGAATCGTCGAAGCGCATCACCTCGAGCGGCGCCTTGATCTCGCCGTTCTCGACCCAGAAGGTCGCGAAGCGCGTCATCCCGGTAATGCGGCAGTTGGCGCGATCCGAAAAATTCAGGTACCAGAGATTGCCAATGAAGATGCCGGTATCCAGTTCGTCGAGAATCCGGGATGCGGGAAGTTCGCCGCCGGCCAGATCGATGGAGGCCATCGATTCGCCGCTATCGGCGCCGTTGGTCGCGATGCCGTATTCCTTCGCGGTGCGCGGCGAGACCAGGCTGCCGGCGAGGCGGCCGCGATCGAGCAGCATGAGTTTTTCGGGCTTGATGAAGCCGTCGCCCTGAAACGCCGGCGCCAGGCCGTCGGCGGTGTTCTCCATCAGCGTCACCGCGGGATTGAGCAGCAGGCCCTCGTCGCGCATGCGGCGCAGCGGGCTTTGCCTGGTGCGCAAGGCCTTTTCCGACATGCCGCCCCAGTCGAGCATGCCGACGATCTCGCGCAGCGCGGTCGGCGTGAGGAAGGCGCGATAGGCGCCGGGCCTGATGACGACCGGCGGGCGGCGGAGAATCGCCAGCCGTTCCGTCGCGCTCCTGAAGCGCTCGCGAAAATCCCTGCTGCTCCAATCGACGCCGGCATAGGCCGCCTTCACCGCCTTGTCGCGGCTCTCGTACAGGCTCCAGTCGAGATTGAAGCTGGCAGCCTGGTGCCAGTTGCGCTGTCCGGATGAATTGGCAAATCCGCGGAACACGGGGCCGGCGGCAAGAATCCCGACCAGGTCGAAGCCTCTGGCGGCGGCAAGCACTTCGTCGACCATCTGCGCCGTCCCGGGCAGGCGCGAGCCGTCGACATGCTGCGTCGAATGCACCTCGGCCGGCATCATCAGGTGCGGATCTTCCGGCAGGTCGGGCAACTGCGCGCGCAGATCGCGGACCGCCTGCTCCAGCAGCACGCCATCGGTCTCGAGCGCGCCCGCCAGCGCCAGTGTGCTCCTGGCATGACGGCGCCCGTCGATCAGATGCAGCGTGAGATGAATCTGTCGCACATGCCCCGACTGCCGGATCGCGCTCCGATTGAAGCGCACGAAATCCGACGACTCGCCCGCCAACCGGAAGCGGTACTCTTCGCCGCCTTGCATGCGTCCATCCAGAAACGCCGCCACGTCGAGGAAAAACTGCTGCGGCGCTTCGCTCCACATGTTGGCCATCATTCGCCTCCGAATACATCGATATCCGCGAACAGGCATGCGGGGGAGGCATGGCCGACGCGAATCACCTGCGAAGGCTCTCCCTTGCCGCAGAAGGGCGTTCCCATGACTTCGAAGGTGGAGGCATCGCCGACCGCCTTGAGCGTGCGCCAGAAGCTCGCCGATACGCCGCGGTAATTGGGATTCTTGACCACGCCCTTGAGCTGACCATCTTCGATCAGGCGCGCCGATTCGCAGCCGAACTGGAACTTGTTGCGCGAATCATCGATGGACCACGACACATTGGTGTCCATCAGCACGCCGCGTTCGACCATGGCGATCATTCCATCAAGAGTCGATGCGCCCGGTTCGACATTGAGGTTGGCCATGCGGTCGATCGGTGCACGGTTCCAGCTGCAAGCCCGCGCACTGGCGACACCGCCGATTCCGGCCCTTGCCTGCGAAATCGCGCCGCCGAGCGGCCTTTCAAGTATGCCGGCGCGTATGAGGTGGCAGCGCTCGGACGGCGTGCCGTCATCGTCCCAGCGGTAGCTGGCGAATTCTTCCGGTCGCGTCGGATCGTGAGTGACGTTCAGCAGCGCCGAGCCGTAGCGGTAGGAGCCGAACATGTCGAGGGTCACGAAACTGGTGCCGGCGAAGTTGCGCTCGTCGCCGAGGATGCGGTCGAGTTCGAGCGGGTGCCCGATCGATTCATGGATCTGCAACATCATCTGCTCCGGCATCAGCAGCAGATCCATGACGCCGCTCGGGCAGTTGGGCGCCGCCAGCAGTTCCAGCGCTTCCTGCGCAAGACGCTGCCCCGCTCCCTGGAAACCGGCCTGTTCGAGTACTTCAAGCCCGCCCTGGCGGCAATAGCCGTTGTACTGGCCGCCGAGGCTGCGGGTCTGGGTATCGGAGCCCTGATTCGCGGAAACGGCGAGGCTGGGTATCAGATAGCGGAAGTGCTGCGCGGCTTCGGCACCGTCCGCCGTGACATACAGCTGCGAGGCCGCGACGGATGAAATCGACGCATGCCAGTCGACGATGCGCGGATCGCGCGCCCCGGGGTTGCATGCCTGGGATTCCTGCATCAGCAGCTCGATCAACTGCTTGCGGTTCCACGATGGCGCGGCCGCGCTCGCCGGACTCCGGTACATGCCGTCGGGGCGCGGCAATACGATCCGCGAATAATCGACGACCGAGCGCCCGGCGCTGGCGTCCGCCCATTTGCGCGCCCGCTCGAGCGCATCCCTGAGACCGCCGGCGCTGAGGTCGCTGGTCGCCGCATAGCCATAGCCGCCGCGATGCATGATTGTCACCATGGCGCCGCGATCCGTGCCGGTGGTGAGCGGCTGCAGCACATCCTGGCGCACCCTGATCTCTTCGCTTCTTTCTTCGACGAAGCGAAGCGAGCAGAAGTCCACGGCGGGGGCGAGGCTTTGAAAAAGAGTCCTGATCGAATCCAAGCGAAATTCCTCCGAATTGAAACCGGTGAAGCCTAGAGTGGCGCACCGATCGTTCATTGCGGCGGGCGCGGCGATGCGCCGCTACAATGATGCGCACGGCTGACTTGGCGCCAGCTGATAACCTCTCAAGAGACCGTCATGCCCGCATTTAACTGGAACAACCCCTACCCTACCATTCGCCAGCCGCTATTCGCACGCAATGTGGTCGCCACCTCACAGCCGCTCGCGGCGCAGGCCGGATTGCGCATGCTTCTGAAAGGCGGCAACGCGGTCGATGCCGCCATTGCGGCGGCGGCGGCGATCACCATCGTCGAACCCGTCTCATGCGGACTCGGCAGCGATGCCTTTGCCATTGTCTGGGATGGCGCGCGGTTGCATGGATTGAATGCGTCGGGAACCGCGCCGGCGGCCTGGACGCCCGATTATTTTGCCAAAAAGCACAATGGCAAGATGCCGGCGCGCGGCTGGGATTCGGTCACCGTGCCGGGCATGGTGGCCGGATGGGTGGAACTGTCGAAAAAATTCGGCCGGCTGCCGTTCGCCGATCTGCTCGAACCCGCCATCGAACTGGCCGCGCGCGGCCATCTGGTGGCACCCATCGTGCAGCATAAATGGGCGGCGGCGGTTCCGTTGCTCAAGGACCAGCCGGGATTCGCGCAGGCCTTCATGCCGCACGGAAGAGCTCCGCAGGTGGGCGAACTGTTCGTCTTTGCCGAAGCGGCGCGGACCCTGACCCGCATCGCCGAGACCGGGGGCGAATCGTATTACCGGGGCGAACTGGCCGAGGCGATGGCCGCGCACGCCAGCCAATATGGCGGCGCCATGACGCCGGCGGACCTTGCCGGATACCGGCCCGAATGGGTGACGCCGATCGAGAAAGATTATGCGGGCTACACCCTGCATGAAATTCCGCCGAACGGACAAGGCATCGCGGCCCAGATGGCGCTCGGCATGGTCGACAAGCTGGATATCGCGCGCTTCCCCGTCGATTCGGTCGACAGCCAGCATCTCCAGATCGAAGCAATGAAACTGGCGTTTGCCGATACCTATCGCTGGGTGGCCGACAGCCGCTACATGACCGAAGTGACGGCGCGGGACCTGCTCGATGACGGCTATCTGGCCGAACGTGCGAAGCTGATCGACCCGCGGCGCGCCAGCGATTTCAGCCATGGCAGTCCGCCCAGGGGTGGGACGATCTATCTTTCCGCGGCCGACGAAAGCGGCATGATGGTCAGCTTCATCCAATCGAATTATCTCGGCTTCGGCTCCGGCATCGTCGTGCCGGGCACCGGCATCAGCCTGCAGAATCGCGGCTACTGTTTCACGCTCGATCCGCAGCATCCGAACTGCGTGGCGCCCGGCAAGAAGCCATTCCACACCATCATTCCCGGCTTCCTGACCAAGGATGGAAAGCCGCAGATGAGTTTCGGCGTGATGGGAGGGAATATGCAGCCGCAGGGCCATCTGCAGACCCTGGTGCGCATGTTGACCTATGGGCAACAGCCGCAGGCGGCCTGCGATGCGCCGCGCTGGCGCGTCAATCGGGGCCTGTCGGTCGATGTCGAGGAAACCGTCATGCAACCCGGGCTCATCGCCGGCCTTGCGGAGCGGGGCCATCGGATCGAAAAGATCATGGACAGCTACATGGACTTCGGCTCCGGTCAATTCATCTGGAAGCTGAATGACGGATACGTGGCCGCCAGCGATTCGCGGCGTGACGGACAGGCGGTCGGGTTTTAGCGTACTCGGCACGGCGTACCGTGCCGCAAAACCGCGTATTTCCTCAGTGCACCACGTTTTGCAGCGCAAACACCCCGACCGGTACCAGCGCGATGAGGAAGGCAACCAGCATGCGGACCGCCACGCCGAACTGCTTCCGCGTGAACCACAGCGCGATTCCCAATGCGCACAGCGCGGCGACGGCGATCAGGCTGCCGGTATTGGCATCCACAATAAGATCAAGGTTGGCGCGCATGCCGAACATCA
>JAQGLQ010000343.1 GCA_028292785.1 Noviherbaspirillum sp.
GCGTATCCTGCGTGTGCAGCATGGAGCGCCATCGATGGGGCTTACATCTATTTGTGGAGTTTCGCCGTCATCCGTTCAACATGCACGGTGCATGCGCGCATCATGTCGGCAAGTTCACCATCGCAAACAGCAAGCTGGCGAACGACTTTAATGCAACGCTAACACGCGCGCCGCCGGACTATAAGCACTATTAAAAGTGCCTACAAATCCGAGGACCGCGTATTCCGTAGATAGCAAAGCCCGACGATCGCCGCCGCGATACCCGCTGCCGCGCCGACGCCGAGCGCCCAGCGCGGGCCGAACGTGTCGGCCACCCAACCGACCAGGGGCGCGCCCAGCGGCGTGGCGCCAAGGAGTATGCCGAGGAGGATAGCCATGACCCGGCCGCGCATGCCCGGCTCGGTGGACAGCTGCACCACGCTGTTGATCGACGTCGTGAAGGTCTGGGCGGCTATGCCGATCACCACGAGCACCGCGCCGAACAGGCCGTAGCCTGGCATCAGCGCCGCCACGCCGCAGCCGATTCCGAATATGGCGGCTGCGGCAATAATCCGCGGAATGGTCGGCCGTGCGCGCGTCGCGGCCAGCAGCGCGCCGGTGACGGAGCCGATCGCCATCGCCGACGTCAGGATGCCGTATTCCCGGGCGCCTGCATGAAACACGCTGACCGACATCGTTGATATGAAAATCGGAAAGTTCAGGCCGAACGTCCCAAGCAGGAACAGCATCAGCAATACGATCTTGAGATCGGGCCTGCTCCAGACATAGCGAAAGCCCGCCAGCAATCCTCCCTGCGCACTCAGGGCACGGTCTTTCCGGTGAAGTTCCTCGAGGCGAAGCAGCGCCAGCGAACAAAGCACGGCGACATAGGAAGCCGCATTGATCAGAAAAACCCAGCCGGTGCCCGCCGATGCGATAAGCAGGCCGGCGACGGCCGGGCCCACCATGCGTGCGGCGTTGAAGGAGGTCGAGTTCAGGGCAACCGCATTCGACAGGTCCTTCTCGCCCGCCAGTTCCGAGACAAAGGTTTGACGCGCGGGGGCATCAAACGCGGTGACGGTCCCGAGCAGCAGCGCGAACGCGTAGACATGCCATAGCTGCACATGGCCTGCCAGCGTAAGGATGCCGAGACCCAGCGCGAGCATGCCCATCGCCGTCTGCGTCACCAGCAGAATCTTGCGCCGGTCGAGATGATCGGCGGCGTAGCCTGTCAAAGGCAGCAGCAGCAGCGCAGGTCCGAACTGCAGCGACATCACGATGCCTACCGCGGTGGCATTCTCATTGGTCAGTTGCGTGAGCACCAGCCAGTCCTGGGCCGTGCGCTGCATCCAGGTCCCGATATTGGATATCAGCGCTCCGAAGGCCCAGAGCCGATAGTTGAAACTGTTCAGTGAACGGAACGTTCCCTTCATGGATCGATGCGCGTGCCTTCCTGCCCGGTGATAGTTGTGGCCGTGGAAACCGGCCTTGAATAAAGAGGCTTTTGCCTGGGCTTGGTTCCCGATATCTTATTCTGCGTGAACGAATAACCAGGGACGGTTCCGAAATTGCGTATCCGGCGGTCACAGTCTCCTCTCGCCAAATATCGTATATTGGAAGCGCTGTTCACGATGTATTCCTGATATCTAAACAATATTTCACGGAGACGCCACATGCTTTTTCCCACTACCCTGGTCGGCAGTTATCCCCAGCCCGATTGGCTGATCGATCGCGCCAAGCTCGCCGGCCGGTTTCCGCCCCGCACGCGCGCGAAAGAACTCTGGCGCATTCCGGGCGACCATCTCGAAGAGGCGCAAAACGATGCGACCCTGGTCGCCATCAGGGCACAGGAAGAAGCGGGACTCGACATCATTACGGATGGCGAAATCCGCCGCGAAAGTTATTCCAATCGCTTTGCCACCGCGTTGTCGGGCGTCGATATCGACAATCCCGGCACCGCGCTCGACCGCAGCGGCCATCCGAATCCGGTGCCTCGCATCATTGGCCACATCAAGCGCATGCGCCCGGTGGAAGTGGATGACCTCAAGTTCCTGAAGGCGCATACCAGACGTCAGGTAAAAATCACCGTCCCAGGACCGTTCACGATGAGCCAGCAGGCGCAGAACGATTTTTATCCGAGCGACGAGGAAGCCGCGATGGCATATGCAGCCGCGGTCAACGAAGAGATACGCGATCTGTTCAGCGCCGGCGCCGATATCGTCCAGATCGACGAACCCTATATGCAGGCGCGTCCGGAGAAAGCCCGCCAGTATGGGTTGAAGGCGCTCAATCGCGCGCTTGAAGGAATCACCGGCACAACGGCGGTGCACATCTGCTTTGGCTATGCCGCCGTGATCCATGAACGGCCCTCGGGTTATTCCTTTCTGCCGGAGCTATCCCAGTGCAGCTGCAATCAGGTGTCGCTGGAAACCGCGCAATCGCACCTCGACTGTTCCGTCCTCGCCGCGTTCGACGACAAGAAACTGATGGTCGGCTGCATCGATCTTTCTGACATGAACGTCGAGACGCCGCAGATGGTTGTCGGTCGCATCAAGCGCGCGCTGCCCTATGTGAAGAAAGAGAACATCATCCTGGCGCCGGACTGCGGCATGAAATATCTGCCGCGTGAAGTTGCGGACGGCAAGATGCGCGCCATGGTGGAAGCCGCGCGCATGCTGCGCGCGGAATACGGAGGCTGACAAATGTCCGCGCGAGGGGCGCGTTCATCAGGCAGCTTCCCGCTCTCCCGTCCTTCCGCGCACCGCCGCGAAAAAAACCGCCAGCAGCCCGAAGATATTCATGAGGTGAAGCGTATATCTGAACGAGGTGAGGAACACTTCTGGCTCGGCATTCCAGTCGCCCGTCGACGGCACCTGCGCATGCGTGAAGCCGCCGGTGCTCAGCGCATAGGTAAACACCGCGGAACCGATCGCCAGTCCAACGGTGCCGCCGATGCGGGCGGTGGTCACATTCATTCCCGACACGGCGCCGAGGTGGCCAGAAGGCACCGCCGACAGCATGACGCTCTGGTTGGGTGCATTGAACATCGACCAGCCGAGGCCGGTGAGCGCGATGGGGAACACCATGCCGAAGATAGACGATTCAAGGGTGAGCGATGCGATCATGAACTGACCGGTCACGATCAGCACCGTACCGAGCGTGCACAGCGCACGCGCGCCGATGCGCTCGGCGACCCGGCCGGCCAGCGGCGAGAACAGGATCACCGCCATGGAATTGGTGATGATGATCCAGCCCATCTGGGTTGGCGTGAACTTCATCATGTTCTGCAGATAGAACACCAGCAGCAGCGTCAATGCAGTTTGCGTGAACGAGACGAAGAACAATGCCAGGTTGCTGGCACTGAACAGCCTGCTCCGAAACAGCGACAGGTTCAGGATCGGCGTTCCGGTGCGCAGCTCGGTGCGGATGAACAGCGCCAGCGCGACGATGCAGACGATCAGGCCGATGTAGACGCTTGGGTGCAGCAGGCCCACGTGCGGCAGATGGTTCATGGCATAGACCATGCCGGACATGCTGATCAGCAGATAGCCGGCGCCGACGAAATCGATGCCTTTCTCTCCTTCCTTCACTACCGATTCCGGCATGTATTTCCAGCCGAGGTAGGCGGCGACCAGGCCGAACGGGAAGTTGATGAAGAACACCCAGCGCCATCCGAGCGTATCGATAATGAAGCCTCCCAGCGAAGGCCCGGTGATGAATCCGACGTGGAAGGCGGCGGAAGTCATCGCCAGCGCCTTCACCCGGTCGGCGGCGGGGACGGTGGCGACGATGATGGCCCTGCCGTTGGCCATCAGCATGGCGGCGCCGATGCCCTGCAGGATCCTGAAGGCGATCATCTGTCCCGGCGAACGCGCCATGCCGCACAAGGCGGAACCGAGCGTAAACAGCACGAAGCCATGCACATAGAATTTCTTGCGGCCGTACAGGTCGCCAAGCCTGCCGAGGGTCAGCACCAGCCCGATGATTGCCAGGTCGTAGATGAGCAGGGTCCACTGCATGACGGTCACGGTGGTATCGAAGTACTGCGTGAGCGTCGGCAGTGAAATCAGCATCGCGCGATTGGCGACGGCTATCATGAAAAGACCCGCGCAGACCAGCAGCATCAGCATGCGCGCGGTCTGCTTTTCGCTGAGCGTGTTGTGCGGGTCGGTCATTGATTTCTTTGTTTTATTGGCGCATGCATCGCGTTACGGCATCAATGCGCGACTGCCGGCCCCTTCCCCGACAAGGGATGGAACATTCTTTAAGCGCTACCATGCCGGCGTCTCGCCAATCCGCGCCGGTGGAATCACGCCGGTCCGTAAACAGCAATATTTCAATTCAGTTGGACGAACACCTGCCCGGCCTTACGCCCTGTTTCAGGTCGAATTCTTATGTATGTGAATATGCGAACGCTGAACTCGACACGATATCGATGCGTGCATTTTGAAGCGATCCGGGTTCCCTTGCGGTGGCCCGGATCGTATTTGGCACTTCTTACGTTTTATTAGAAGCTGTGGTCGATGCCGACGACGAGCTGCGTCATGTCCTGACCTGCGACAACTGCGGAACCTCCGGCAGGATTCGTGTTCTGCCTTGTCAGGTTGCTGTAGTTCGACGACCGGCCGTTACGCATGTGTGTACCGTACGCAAAGAACGCGGTGCGCTTGGACAGGGCGTAGGTGCCACCGAGGATAGCCATCTGACCCTTCAATCCCGTTGTGCTGCAAGC
>JAQGLQ010000362.1 GCA_028292785.1 Noviherbaspirillum sp.
GATGTGGATGTCAGCAAGGATAGCGTGGGCGCGGACACCCGCGCAGGTTTCGCAATCGACACGAAACATGTCAAGACGCAGGTTCTGATCGATAATGGCGGCACGGTGGTGATCGGCGGAATTTTCCAGCAAACGGAACGCGATTCCGTTTCCAAAGTCCCAATGTTCGGCGATTTGCCGGTTGTCGGCAATCTGTTCAAGACCACAGGACGCACCAGCGACAAGACTGAACTGCTGATCTTTCTCACACCGCGAATCCTGACTGATAAGATGCCGGTCAGGTAACCGGGCCTGTTCGCACCGTCGATCCGTGCCGTGGTTAATTTATCAATGCATCGTCGACAGTGTGGAAGAATTTGCAACAGTGCCTGGAAATATTTTTCTCGTAGGCCTTATGGGTGCCGGCAAAACGACCGTCGGCCGCGCTCTGGCGAAGAGACTAAACAAGAAATTCATCGACTCGGACCATGAGATCGAGGCGCGCACCGGCGCTTCGATCCCGGTCATTTTCGAAATCGAGGGTGAGGCCAGCTTTCGCCAGCGGGAAGCCGAAGTCATCCGGGACCTTACCGAGCAATCCAATCTTGTGCTTGCCACGGGCGGCGGTGCGGTACTGAATCCGCAGAGCAGGGAATACCTGAAAACCCGCGGCACCGTGATTTTTCTGCGCGCCAGCGTCGGCAGCATCCTGCAACGCACCGGCCACGACAAAAACCGCCCGCTTTTGCAAACCGCCGATCCGCGCCGGCGCCTGGAACAGCTGGCCCGTGAACGGGAGCCGTACTATCGGGAAGTTGCCGACTTCATCATTGAAACCGGCCGCCCAAACGTACAATCGCTGGTTCAAACCATCCTGACGCAGCTCGACCTTACGGCAAAGGAGCCGGCGCAGGACGCAGAGCCGAATCAACCTTCCTGAGGGTGTAATGACTAAGCAGCACATTTCTCCGATTGCCCTGCGCGTCGACCTTGGCGATCGAAGCTATCCGATCGTGGTCGGTCAGTCGCTTCTTTCCGATGCTGAAATGGTCAGCCGGCATGTTGCCGGTCCGCGCGCTGCGATCGTGACCAACACGACTGTCGGTCCCCTGTATCTCGAGAAATTGTCGCGGGCATTGTCGGCGCGCGGCAAGGAGATCACGACTATCGTTCTTCCGGATGGCGAAGAAGAGAAAAACTGGGCCAGCCTCATGCAGATATTCGACGTGCTGCTTGCCCAGAAATGCGATCGCAAGACGACGCTGATTGCGTTGGGCGGTGGCGTCATCGGTGACATGACAGGTTTCGCGGCGGCGACCTATATGCGGGGCGTTCCGTTCATCCAGGTGCCGACCACGCTGCTTGCCCAGGTCGATTCCTCGGTCGGCGGCAAGACCGGCATCAACCATCCGCTCGGCAAGAACATGATCGGCGCTTTTTATCAGCCGAAGGCTGTGATCGCCGATACCTCGACGCTCGATACCCTACCACCGCGCGAGTTGTCCGCAGGACTGGCGGAAGTCATCAAGCATGGTGTGATCATCGACGCGAAGTTCTTCGCCTGGATTGAAGAAAATATCGAGCGGCTGGTTGCCAGAGATGCAGCGGCGCTGGCGTACGCCATCCAGCGTTCCTGCGAAATCAAGGCTGACGTCGTACGCCAGGATGAACGCGAAGGTGGCTTGCGTGCGATCCTCAATTTCGGCCATACCTTCGGCCATGCCATCGAGGCGGGCCTCGGCTATGGCGAATGGCTCCACGGCGAAGCGGTCGGCTGCGGAATGGTGATGGCCGCCGACTTGTCGTACCGTCTCGGCTTCATCGATGAAACGGCAAAGGCACGCATCGTATCGCTGATACGTGCCGCCGGCTTGCCGGTGATCGCGCCGGATCTCGGCGCCGAGCGCTGGCTGGAGCTGATGCAGGTCGACAAGAAGAGCGAAGGCGGCCAGATCAAGTTCATCCTGATAAAGCCGCTCGGCACGGCGGTGGTCATGCAGGTACCGCAAGATGCCTTGATGGCTACGCTCAAGGCATCGGTCAAATGATGCGCATTACATCGCGATAAGGAATTAGCATGGATTTCGAAGCGCACCTCGCCCCGTATGCCGCCCGTTCGGACACTTCGCGAGGAAGGCGCTTCGCCGAACCGCCCCCCGGGTCGCGGACCGAATTCCAGCGCGACCGCGACCGCATTATCCACTCGACCGCATTTCGTCGGCTTGAATATAAAACCCAGGTATTCGTCAATCATGAGGGCGACCTGTTTCGCACGCGACTGACCCATAGTATCGAGGTAGCGCAGATCGCCCGATCCCTCGCACGCAATCTGCAGCTGAATGAAGACCTGGTCGAGGCGATCTCGCTTGCGCATGATCTCGGGCATACGCCGTTCGGACACGCGGGGCAGGATGCCCTCAATGCCTGCATGAAGGATTTCGGCGGGTTCGAGCATAACCTGCAGAGCCTGCGGGTGGTGGACAGTCTTGAACTGCATTACGGCGCGTTCGACGGACTGAACCTGATGTTCGAGACACGTGAAGGAATACTCAAGCACTGCTCCCTGGCCAATGCCAGAAAGCTCGGAGACGTCGGTCAACGCTTCATCAATAAGCATCAGCCCACGCTCGAGGCTCAACTGGCCAATCTGGCGGATGAAATCGCTTACAACAATCACGACATCGATGACGGTCTGCGTTCCGGCCTGCTGACCACCGCGCAACTGGACGAAGTCGATTTTTACGCGCGGCATCGGCGCGAAGTGGAGAACGCCTATCCCGGCATCGGTGGACGGCGCGCGATCCACGAAACGATCCGCCGCATGATCAATGCGCTGATCGTCGATCTGATCGCCGAATCGCAGGCGCGCATTCTGGATGCGCGTATCACGAGCGTCGATGATGCGCGCACGGCGGGCACGCTGATCGCGTTTTCGGATGCGATGAGCAGCGAAGCGGTATTGCTGAAACAGTTCCTGCGCACGAATCTCTATCATCATTACCGGGTCAGCCGGATGACCAGCAAGGCGCGTCGCATCATTACCGAACTGTTCGACGCTTTCACGCAGGAGCCGCGGCTGCTGTCGCCGGATTACCAGATCGCGCAGGACACCCCCGGCCAGGAGCATGCGCAGGCGCGGAAGATCGCCGACTATATCGCGGGAATGACCGACCGTTATGCGATGCGCGAACATCGCCGCTTGTTCGTCGTGGATGAGATCTGACTGAGTTTCGTGTAGCCCGGAAGAATGCAGGCGCATGGCGGGCGCAACCGAATTTGTCAGTGTGCGGATGAATGCCTGGCGATGTCGAACGAGGTGCCGACTTGCGCTCACGGAGCGGACTCCCGAAACCAAAAAGGGCGCATCCAATGCGCCCTTCATCCTTGTCGCCGGATTGTCCGGCGAAGCTTCAGTTGCTTATCTAAGCGGCGGCTGCCGCGTCAGGATTTCTCTTGATTCCCTCACTGTGATGGTCTTGCAGCTTGGTCTTGTACTTCAGAACCTGGCGGTCCAGTTTGTCTATCAGCGCATCGATTGCCGCATATAAGTCTTCCGCAAAACTTTCAACGTGTATTACATTTCCCCTCAGGCGCAGATTCACTTCCGCTCGTTGTCGTCTGTCCTTCTCGGCAAGTTTTTCGACGCCGATAATGACCGCGATATCGATAACGTGATCAAAGTGGCGTTTAATGCGTTCCAGCTTCGATTGCACATATTCACGGATGGCAGGTGTCAATTCAACATGATGCCCACTGATGGTGAGATTCATACAGCGCTCCTATGGATGGTGTCGCTGGCGGTTCGCAGCGTGTCCGCGCGGAGGAACCACGCCGGAACATAGCAACGGGGTGAAACATAACAACTAGCAAAAACTACAATGATTTTCGGAGATTCACTGGAGGTATTTTCAAGGCTTCTCTGTATTTCGCCACGGTTCGACGTGCGACAACCATACCTTGTTCCCCTAACATCTCTGCGATTTTGCTGTCGGAGAAAGGGTTTTTAGGGTCTTCCGCTCCTATCAATTGTTTGATGAGGGCCCGGATTGCAGTTGAAGAAGCTTCTCCCCCAGCTTCCGTAGCAACATGACTTCCAAAAAAATACTTCAACTCAAACATTCCATGCGGAGTGAGCATGTACTTTTGAGTTGTTACACGAGAAATGGTGCTCTCGTGTAAACCCAGTGTATCAGCAATTTCTCTCAAGACAAGTGGGCGCATTGCCACAGCGCCATGCGTGAAAAAATTACGCTGCCTGTCGACGATCGCTTGCGCCACGCGCAGGATCGTATCGAAGAGCTGTCGCATGTTCTTTATCAGCCACTTCGCTTCCTGTAGCTGCGCGGTGAGCGAACCTTCGCCTTTGCTCTGCTTCAGGATGTTGGCATACAGTGCATTCACCCGCAGGCGTGGCATGACGTCGTGGTTCAGCATCACTTGCCAGCCATTTTTCGTGCGTTTGACGATAACGTCGGGGACTACAAAATCCGAGACGTCGGATGCGAAAGCCGCGCCGGGATGCGGATTGCATTGCTTGATGACGACCTGCGCCTCGCGCAAGTCTTCATCATCGCAGTTCAGGATTTTCCGGAGCTTGTTGAAATCGCGCTGGGCAAACAAGGCGAGATGATTCTCGACGATGGTCAATGCCCTGCGTCGGGTGACCAAAGGCACTTTTGGAAACCGCCTGATCTGGATCGCAAGGCATTCCGCGGCGTTGCGCGCGCCGATGCCGGGCGGGTCGAAACTCTGCAGCATCTTGAGCGCTACCGACAGTTCGTCGATCTCTATTTCGAGTTCTTCCGGAATCCGGGCATGAATTTCGTCGAGCGCCTCCTCCAGGTAGCCGTTATCGTTCAGCGCATCGATCAGCAATTCGAGCAACGCACGATCGCGCAGATTGCGTACGGTGACGCGTACCTGTTGCAGCAGGTGCTCCCGTAAAGTGGTGTCGTGCGCTTCTATCTGCGGCCGCGCATCATCCTCCTCGGGAGCTTTCGATGTTCGCGCCACATCGTCGAAGCTCCACTCCGACTCGCTCGCGCTGGTTCCCTCGGATGCATCGCCGCCTTCGAACGGCGCTTCGCCTTCGGCGGAACCGGAAGCGCCGTTCTCGGTCGCCATCGGCGACTCCGCCGGCGAGCCGTTCTGGCTGATCGCGCCATCGGCAAGCAGGCGCACGGAGCGGTCCAGCGGATCGTCGACGCGCTCGAGCATCGGATTTTCGGACAGGATTTGCTCGAGCTCCTGATGAAGTTCGAGGGTCGACAGTTGCAACAACCGAATCGATTGCTGCAACTGGGGCGTCAGCGCCAGATGTTGCGAGATCCGTAGTTGAAGTGTCTGTTTCATGTCTTTTCTGTTCGCACACCTTACATGCGGAAATGTTCGCCGAGATAAACGCGGCGCACCGACTCGTTCGCGATGATGTCGTCGGGGCGGCCGCTTGCCAGCACCTCGCCCTGATTGATGATGTAGGCGCGATCGCAGATGCCGAGCGTTTCCCGCACATTGTGGTCCGTGATCAGGACACCGATTCCGCGCTCCTTCAGAAAACGGACGATGCGCTGGATCTCGATCACGGCGATCGGGTCCACGCCGGCGAACGGCTCATCAAGCAGCACGAAGCGCGGACTGGTCGCCAGCGCCCGGGCGATCTCCACGCGCCTGCGTTCGCCGCCTGACAGCGACAGCGCCTGGTTCTCGCGCAGCTTTTCGATCTGCAGTTCGGACAGCAGGGTATTCAGGCGCTGCTCGATCATCGCTTTCGATAACGGCT
>JAQGLQ010000410.1 GCA_028292785.1 Noviherbaspirillum sp.
TCAGAAAGATGATCCCGTTGCCGTCGGTAATGGTGATCTCGCCATTGTCGCGATCCCATTTCTGGTCGAGGTCGGTCAACCCGACCCTCACCACGGCCACGCCGATCACCTGCGCGCGATTGGTTATCTCATTTGCAATGTAGTAGCCGGGGGTCGCGCTTTTCGTGTCCATGCCATAAAAACGGCCTGCGCCCGTTATCATCGCCTCCTGGAAATATGGCCGCAAGGAGAAATCCGATCCGACGAACGAATCCGTGTTCCGCCAGTTGCTGGATGCGACGGTGAGCCCTTCACGATCGATGATGTAAATCGTGGCCGCCTTGGCCAGCACGCTCAATTGCTCGAGAAAAGCGTTCGCCTTTTCCTGCCGCGCCGGGTCTCCCCTGTAGAGCAGGGCTTCGATCATGAGCGGATGACTGGCGATCATCGTCGGCAGATAGCTGTATTTCTCGGTAGGCGCGAACAAGGCGCTGCTGAACAGACCGAGCCTGTGCTCGGCGTCTTCATGGAGTGCGCTCATGCCGCGCTGAGTCGTGACGACAAACGCCAGGTAGCCCGCGACCATTATCACTGTCAGGAAAAATATGGCGTTACGCACGCCCCTTGCGCTCTTCACCAGCATCAACGGCCACCTATCGTATCTTTCCGATCCGCTTCCTGACAACCTGTGTTCTGTCGCGCGCATTCGTGGACGAACCGCCCTTATCCGCGCCGACAGCTTGAATCCAGCAACTGGCGCGCCTCGTCGAACTCGAATTGCCGTATGTGCCGTGACAGACGATCCAGCGTGGTTTCATCCAGCATTTGCATCAGACCAGGCTTGATGCTGTCGAAGTGGGCCAACGATCTGCCACTGAACAATTCCAGCAGCCTGGCGAGTTCTTCGACCTCGGCGGTGACCGCCTCGCTCGAATCGGCGGATGCGGCCGGCACCGTGTTGTCGCGCCCGTCCACGCCTTCGCGCACGGACGCAAAATATTCGTCGAGAGTGGCCAGCACGCCGGCAAGCGCCTGATCGAGCCGCTTCAGATACTGCACCACAAGGGAATCGCTGCACCTCAGGGCGGACTGATCTTCAAGATAGAGTTCGAGCGTCTCGCTCGCGTGCTGGACTTCAAGCGCGCCGATGCTGGCGGCGACGCTGCGCAGCGTGTGCGCGCGGCGCACCGCGCCGGCGCGATCATCGTCGGCCAGCATCTGCCGCAGCTCCGCGACCGCCGTCCTCTGTGAATCGCGGAAGCGGTCGAGCAGCGTCTTGTACAGGGAGCGCTTGCCCGCCACATGGGACAGGCCGAGGTCGGTGTTGATTCCCGGCAGAGCCGGAAGCGTGCCGGGACTGGCGGGGCGTGCCGGCAGCGGGTGCGTGCCGGATATGGCGATCGGTAGCCAACGTGCAAGCGTCGTGTATAACCGGGCCGGATCGATCGGCTTGGTGACGTAGTCCTGCATGCCTTCCTCCATGCACCGCTCGCGGATGCTCGCTACCGCATGCGCTGTCATGGCGATGATGGGCATTTGCGCGAAGCGCGGGTCGGCACGCATGGCGACGGTCGCTTCATGGCCGTCCATGTCCGGCATTTCGAGATCCATCAGTACCATGGCATATCCTTGCGGCCCTGCTTCTTGCAGCATCGCCACGGCCTCGCGTCCGGTATTGGCGATGTCGAGCTGGATGCCGGCCTGACCCAGGAGTTCCATCGCGATCTGCTGGTTGATGTCGTTGTCCTCGGCAAGCAGGATACGGGCACCGGGGAACTGGTGCTGCGGTGCTTGCGGCATGGCAGGCGGCTTGGCGCGTGGCGCGAAGGCGGAGACCAGCGAATTGACCAGCGACGACTCGGTGATCGGCTTGAGCAGAAAGCCGTCCGCGCCGGCCATCGACGCTTCCGATTGCACTTCTTCCTTGCCGAAAGCAGTGACCAGGATCACGGCCGGCGCTGCCAGCAAGTTCGGGTCTTTCTTGATGTGTTCGATCAGCTCGGTACCGCTGAGGTCTGGCATCTTCCAGTCGGTCAGGACCAGCTGATACGGTTCATGCGCGGCATCGGCGCGCCGCACTTTCATCAATGCTTCGCTGCCCGAAGCGGCGGATTCGATTCGCACCGGCAACGCCTGCAATGCATCGACAAGAATGGTGCGGGCCACCGGACTGTCATCGACCACCAGGATGCGCGCGCCATTGAGGGCGGCGGGCATGACGGCGCTCGCATCCGGATGCGCCGACACCGGCAGCTCCAGGCTGAAATGGAAAGTGGAACCGACTCCGGCCTGCGTATCGACCCCGATAGTGCCTCCCATCAGTTCCACCAGGCGCTGCGAGATGGACAGGCCCAGACCGGTGCCGCCATATTTGCGCGTGGTCGAGCCATCGGCTTGCGAGAACGGCTGGAACAGCTTCGCTTTCTGTTCCGCGGACATGCCGATGCCGGTGTCGCGCACCGAGAACTTCAGGGTAACCGTGTTTTCGGCTTTGTGCGCCAGGATGCATGCAACCTCGATCTCGCCGGATTCCGTGAATTTGATGGCATTGTTGACGAGGTTGATCAACACCTGGCCGATCCGAAGCGGATCACCGATCAGATGGCGCGGCACCGTATGCGGAACATGGAAAAGATATTCCAGCCGCTTGTCGGCGGCGCCCTGGCTGGTGACCACCGCCAGGTTGGACAGCATGTCGTCCAGGCTGAACGGAATCTTCTCGACGTTGAATTTGCCCGCCTCGATCTTGGAGAAGTCGAGGATGTCGTTGATGATCCCGAGCAGGGACAGCGAGGCCCGCTGGATGTTGCTGACGTAATTATGCTGCTTGGGGTTGAGTTCGGTGCGCAGCGCCAGATGCGCCATGCCGATGATGGCGTTCATCGGGGTGCGTATCTCGTGGCTCATGTTGGCGAGGAAATCGGATTTCGCCCGGGCGGAATCCTCGGCTTTCAGGCGCGCCGCCTGCAAGGCGGTTTCATTCTCGCGAAGCGCCTGATTCATGTACTGGCTGGCCCTGTTCTGCCTCCGCTGGGAGAAAATGATCGCCAGGCCGGCCCCCGCGATGGACAGGAAATACAGCAGCGAGTACTTGAAATTCCACACGTTCAGGGGCAGCGGCTGGCTGACCGAAATTTCCTGGATGCCGCGCACGTCGCCAACTTCCCAGTTGCGCTTCAAGCTCTCGGGATGTGAATTGTGGCAGCTCACGCACGCCTTGCCCATGATGATCGGCGTGATCACGCGCGCGTGGGTGGTCAACCCCGAAGTGGACACCTGCACTTGCGGCGTCGGCTTTTCCTGCATGCGCAATGTTGCCAGCGCCTTTTTCTCGAAATCGTCGAGCTCATGCGGCGGACGATTCTTGAACGGATAGTCCGAAACGAAACGGTAGGTTACGTTGGACTGGTTTTCGGAAACCACGCTGCCGAGCGCCAGCGAGAGCGCCGCCGGAATCGGAATCGCGCCGGGCACGTCGAGATTATTGTGCAGCACCTTGATCGACTCGCCCTGCTGAGACAAGACGCGCCCGACCACATCCTTGCCGTAATAGCCGCGGATACCATTCATGATCGCGTTGAGGTCGGTGGCCTGGCGCTGCAAGGCCACTTCGGTGATGCCTTTCATGTCGAGCCATGCCGCCACCGGCAGGCCGACAAGCAGGAATAGCAGAATACCCACCGTCAGGAATTCCCTCCAGCGAGGATGTGCCTGGGGCGGCAACTGGCGATCCGGCTGTTTCTTCATGTCGCGTCTCTCTCTCGTTCAGGCAACCCGGGCCTGCGGTTCGAGCTCGTCCGCATCCTGGTATTTCACGGCGATGGCCCGGAACTCGTCCTGGATCGCCATCACCGCATCCAGGATATCCGGATCGAAATGGGTGCCGCGGCCGGCGCTCATGATCTGCAGCGCCCGCTCATGGCTCATCGCATCCTTGTAAACACGCTTGGAAATCAGCGCGTCGTACACATCGGCGACCGCCATCAACCGCGCCGACAAGGGGATGTCGTTGCCCGAAAGTCCTTCCGGATAACCCGAGCCGTCCCATTTTTCCTGATGCGAATAGGCGATCTCGCGCGCATAGCGCAGGAACGCATTGCTGGAGCCGATATATTTTTCAACCTCGAGGATGGTGTTGCGGCCATACAGCGTGTGCAGCTTCATCCGCTCGAATTCGTCAACGGTGAGCTTGCCGGGCTTGAGCAGGATATGGTCGGGCACGCCGACCTTGCCGATGTCGTGCAACGCGGCGGACTTGTACATCAGCGCGATGTTTTCGTCGCTCAGCTCCGCCGAAAAACGAGGGTGGCGCTGCAGCCGGCGCGCGACGGCCGCGACATAAAGCTGCGTGCGGCGGATATGGAAGCCGGTTTCGTTGTCGCGCATCTCGGCGAGTGACGCCATCGCAAGAATGATCGCGTCCTGCATCTGTTCCAGTTCGCTGGTCCGTTCCCGAACGAGATAGGCGAGGTGCTTGTTCTGGTCCTTCAGCATCTCGCGCGAAGCCTTCCACTGCAGGTGGGTGGACACGCGCGACTGCAGCGTCACCGGGTTGATGGGCTTGGAAATATAGTCCAGCGCGCCCGCCTCGAAACCGCGCACCTCGTCCTCCGGCTGATTTCTGGCCGTCAGGAAGATCACGGGTATTTCCGCCGTGAGCGGATTGCGCTGCAATTCGCGGCAGACCGCATA